>NZ_JBSFJV010000035.1:0-78377 GCF_053598235.1 Kitasatospora sp. NPDC001159 | reverse complement strand
GGTCATACTGGCGACGGCGCAGCCAGACCCGCGCCCGCCGCAGCCACTACAAACGCCGAGGCCACACCCCATAACTGCGGTTGCAGTACTAGGCCCCGAACGAGGCCGGCCGTGATCACGGCCGAGCCGGTGAGCCGGGAAGTATCCGGGCGCCGGCGCCGTCGAAAACCGGATGGCGCCCCATGGAGTGGCCCTACGTTGTCGGTGGGTCGGACGGTCGGTCGTACGGTCCTGAGATCCAGCGACCCCGGGTATGGCTATGTGGGCTTTATTCAAGTCCGGTTGGTTAAAGAATTCGCGCTGGTGGCAAGGGATTTGGTAGAAGTCCTGTATCGAAGCAAAACGTGGGCGACGGAGCCCCGTTGGAGCAGGCGGTCCGCCAGGACTGTCTGCCGCTTGCGTTCCCGGGGATCGGCTACCGGCCGGTGTGGCAGAAGCTGACCGCGGGACTGGTGGGTGGGGCAGGGCTGGAGGTGGTCCTGCAGCTCGATCCAGAGCTGTTCACGGGGAGCCCGCACAGCGCTCTGCCAGTGACACGACCTCTTGCGGTACTTGGCGGCACCGCGCTGCCGTCCTTGAAGGTTACCTCGTCAAGGTGTTCCAGGACATCTGGGACGTTCCTCGGCAATTCGTCCTCCGGGCGCGGCTTTTGCGGAGATCGGGTGGCTGACCTCGTCCAGCCCTGCGGAGACCACCAGGTGCGTGCCGGGACCGTCGGGCAGCAGCGCGGGCATCCAGTCGTAGGTGTACAGCCCGGAGCGGTCGTAGACGCGCCGGGTGGCGAGGGTGCTGACGGCCAGGTGGGCGGTCGCAGTGACGGCCCCGGCCCGGGCGAGCGCGGCTGCCGGCCGGGGCAGGTGGCGGGCCGCCGCCCAGCCGCCGGCGGCGGTGAGCACGCCGGCGGCGTACAACGGCCAGTTGTAGCGGATTACCTCGCGGACGCCGGAGGGGCGCCGGGGCGGTGGGGCGGTGGTCACAGGGCGGCCCCCTCGAGGGTGCGGCGGCTGCCGGGATGCCAGCCGTAGTCGATGCCGGCGACGTGGAAGGCGTTGGCGAGCACCGGCCGGCCGCCGGCCAGCGGGCCGTGGTCGAAGAAGGTCAGCCGCGGCGCCTCATCGCTGCGGCGGCGCCGGTGGGGCGGCGCCGGTGGGGCGGCGCCGGTGGGGCGGGAACCGCTCGACGGCGGGAGCCCGCGGCCGAGCGGTGAAGCCGATGGGAAGCGGGCGGCTACCTGACCTACCGACCCCCGTCGTGAGGAGAGCGCTCCGAAGGCCCGCCTCCCGCGGGGCGGCGAGGTGCAGCGGCCGGGCATCACCGCCCCCGCCGGTCTCCTCGGCCGCCTCGCCCGCTGAGGCCGGCCTCGTCCCTCCGGCCTCGGTGCGTCCGCCGACCCTCGGGGGCGGCGGACGCACCGGGACGACCCGGGGTCCGGCGGCGCCCTACACCGGGACCGTCACGAAGGTCTGCCCGGACTCGTTCACGACCGACACCGAGGCCACGTCCTCCGGCGCAATGATGGCCGAACCATCCAGCGTGGTACCGGCCTTGGCGCCGACGGCGGAGACCAGCCAGCTGCCCGCGTCCACCGTGGCCCCGCCCCTGCCGTTGACCACCAGATGGCAGCGCTGGCCGGCCGGGATGCCGGTGACCGCCGCGTTCACCCGCACCCAGCCCATCGCCGGGGTCACCGTCAGCGTCATCCGGGCGCCGGTGGCCGGATCCGTCACGGAGCCGGTCCTGGTCCCGGCAGGGGGCGGGGTGGCGGCGGCGGTGCTCGGGGCCGGGCCGACGGCCACCGGCGGTGCGGAGTCGGTGCTGCGGCCCAGCGCGATCCCGAGGACCAGCGCCGCGACCGCCGCGGCGGCCGCGGTCGCGCCGATCCGGGCCCGGCGCCGACGCAGCGCCGAGCCGCGTTCCGTCCGGGCCTGCCGCAGGGTGCGCTGCAGCAGCAGGCCGCCGCCCTCGGGCGGACCGTCGACGAGCAGTTCGGGCGGCACCTCGCCCAGGACGGTCTCCAGCTCCCTCAACTCGGTCACCTCCTGACGGCAGGTCGGGCAGTGGGCCAGGTGCCGTTCGACCGGAGCCGCCTCGGCCGGATCGAGCGCGCCCAGCACGTAGGCACCGAGGAGCTCCGCGCTCCGGTCGTGCGGCGTCGTGGTCCCGCCGTCCGTGGTCTCCCTGGTGACGCGCCCCGGGTACGTGCCGTTCGTGCTCGTGCCGTTCGTGTCCATGCCGTCCGTGTTCGCGTCGTCCGTCATCACACCGACACCTCCTGCCACGTCCCCGTCCTGCCGGTGTACGAGCGTTTGAGCGCCCGGAGCGCGTAGTGCGCGCGGGATTTGACCGTTCCGGCCGGCACCCCCAGCTGCTCCGCGGCCTCGGTGACCGACAGCCGCTGGAAGTAGATCGACCGCAGCACCTCGCGGTGCTCGGGCGAGAGCTGCTCCAGCGCCTGCGACATCACCAGCGTCTCCACCACGCCCTCGGCGTGGTCGTGTTCGACCGGCACGGTGGCCGTCTCCTCGGAGACCTCCGCCACCTCGGCCGGGCGGGCGGCCCGGGCCCGGAACCGGTCGGTGATCAGGTTGCGCTCCACGGTCAGCAGCCAGCGGCGCACCGACCCGCGGGACTCGGTCAGCGCCTCCGGATTGCGCCAGGCCCGGATCAGGGTCTCCTGGACGGCGTCCTCGGCCGCGGCGTGGTCGCCGGTGAGCCGGAGGGCGTAGGCGAGCAGCGCGCCACCGTGCTGCTCGTAGAGCGTCCGGATCAGTGCCTCGTCGGCGGCGTCCTGCCGCGTGCCTGGTCGTGTCCTCGCCATCCGCCATTCCTCCGTCGTCGGGTGCCACGTCCAGCACGTACGCGGGGGCCGTCCGGTTCAACCGGATTCCCGGCAGTTGCGGTCCTCGTTCAGGCAGGCCACCACGTCGGCCATCTGCCGGTCGGTCATCAGATCGATGAACACCGCGTGGTCGGTGAGCGGGCTGTGGTGCTGCTCGGGGAAGGCATCCAGGGTGAAGGCCCGGGGCGGCGGCGGGCGGTAGCCGACGGCCACCCGCAGGTGCGGGATCGGGAAGGTGTCGTGCGGGCAGACGCCGGCGGCGGACGGGAACCGTACGTGGGAGCGGTGGCCGGGACTGTCCGTGCCGCGCCCGTCCCAGCAGTTGGGGAAGTCCAGGGTGCGGGTGAGGAGGCTCCCGGAGGGGCAGAGCGGGTAGCGGTCGGTGGTCGTGCGGTCGGCGAAGCCCGTGCAGCCCCAGCGGGCACCCGCCTCCGCGCCGCCGTCGGTGGCGGCGGTCGGGTCGCCCTCCAGGAGCCGGAGGAAGCGCGGCATCGGCACGACCTTGCTCCACGGGTTGCCGAGGTACTCGACGGTGACCGTCTCGGGGACGAGGATCTCGCCGGTGTCGCCGTGCGGGTCCTCGGACGCCCCGGCGGCGGTGTGCTGCGCCGCGCCGTCGTGGTCGGTGCGGCGAAGCACCGGCCAGTAGTACGTCGAGCGGTCGCCGTCGGTGCAGGTGGTCGCGGCGGCGGCGAGGCTGTCGTCGGTGGAGTCCGCGTCCGTGGAGAGGTTGCCGACGTAGTCGTGCACGTGGTGGGCGCCGCCCGCCGTCCCGGGCGAGACCACCACGTTGTCCGCGTTGCGGTGCCCCTCCTGGTTGCGCCCGCAGTCCTGTGCGTACGAGCCGGTGGAGGCGTCCGGGCCGGCGGCCTGCGGGGCGGGTGCGGCGGAGGCCACCGCGGTGATGCCGACGAATCCGTCCGCCGGTTCCGGCTCGCCCGGCTGGAACCGGAGCACCAGCAGCGACAGCCCCAGGGCGAGACAGAGTAGGACGCCGACCGGGAGCGCGGCGCCCCCCGAGCGGTGGTGATCGCGGTCCTGGTGCACCGCGACAGTCTGGGTGAGGGACCGCTGCGCGGGCAAGGCGGCCCCGGCCGCCCCGCCGCCACGCGGGGCGGTTCAGTAGCCCCCGGAGTAGCCGCTGCCCTGCGACGGAGCCGACGACGGGGCCTGGGAGGGCGTCTGGGCGGGCGCCGGGCCGGCCGGGCCCGGCGCCTTCTTCCCCTCGGGCGTGCTCGCGAACCAGGTGCCGCCGACACCCTGCCCGTTGGTCTGCCCCGCCGCGCTGTCCCCGGCGAAGCGGTAGAGCGGCCAGCCGTTGAGGGTGACCTGCTTCGTGCCGTCCGGCCTGGTCACGCTGCCGACCAGGGCGGAGTCGACCCCGGTGACCTGCACCGCGTCCTGGGCGGTGACCGGCGGCCACTTCGCGGCGCAGGCGTCGGTGCAGGTGCTCGCGGACGGCTTGGCGGTGTCCTTGTCGAAGCGGTACAGGGTCCGGCCGGCGAAGTCGGTGACGATGGGTCCGAGCGTGGCCGACCTCACGGCGACGATCCGGACCCCGGAGGAGTCGCCGGCGGTCGTGGCGGACGTCGTGGCGGCCGGGGCGGCGGCGGTCGACGGGGCCTTCCCGCCGTACCCGTCGCCCGAGTCGGGCCCGCAGGCGGTGGCGGCGAGCGCGAGCACGGCGACGCCGGAGACGGCGAGCAGGCGGCGTGCGGCGAAGGTGGCAACGGTGAACATAGGCATGGTGAACTTCCCCTGTGGGACTGGTGGTTGACGATCCGGGCGGCGCTGGCCCGTGCATCCTCCACACGGATCCGCGCCGGAAACGGTTCAACGCCGTCGGAAATATTTCTCGACTCCGGCGCGATCCCCGGTCGGCTCCCGCCCCGATCCCCACCCACTCGCCCTCCGGCCCCCGGTTTCCTGACCGGCGCCGTGCTGCTGCCGCGATGGCTGGCGCTCTCAGGCGCCAGCCCGTCCCGCTCGTCATGACCGCCGGGCCGGCTGAGCAGGGCCCTTGCCGGCAGCGGTCTTCCGGTGGGGCGCGGGTTCAGCCGGCCCGTACCACATCCGACCAGGGGACGTCGATCGTGTGGGTGTCGCCGAGGATGTCCACGGTCAGCTGCACGCGTCCCCGGTCGGGGTCGAGGGCCACCACGGGCCCGGTGAAGTCCGTGAACGGCCCGCGAGTGACCCGTACGTCATCACCGGTCCGAAGGCCCGTTTCCTGTGGCATGCCGCGTCCTTCCCCCTCGGTCGCAAACGCGGACGGGGTCCGGCACCTGGGCAGCTGCCGGACCCCGTCCGACTGTGGAGCGCCAGGCCCGGGTCGCACGGACTCTCCCTACTGAAAGTAGGGTGTGCTCTGGTAGCACCACTGACGCCTGACGAGGAACCATCTCCCTCGCGACGAGAAGAATATTACCAGCTCAAGACCCGTGCGCCAGCGCGGGGGTCGACCCGCGGGGCGCACCCCGGCACCGCTTCGGCCTTCTCGGCCGAGAGCCCGCCCCTCCCCTTCGAGGCCCCGATCGTTTTCCCGGCGCCGGGGGCAGCCCTGACCCGGTCCTGCGCCGGTCGCTTCGCCCGGAACGGGTCCGCAGGTCCCATGCGGAGCGTTCATCTTCAATCCATTGCAGTGGACGGGTGTCTGTCGCCGCGTTGGATCCAGGGTCACTGCAACGGATTTCAGTGCCGTGACCTGATGGGTGATAGCCTCAGAGAAAATGGGGAGTTCTCCCCACTTGTGGCGGGTGGGGAGAGGAGTGCCATGAACGGGACGGCATTGGTGCTGGGCGGCGGCGGGCCGGTCGGCGGCGCGTGGCTGACCGGCGTACTCGCGGGCCTCGCCGACGGCGGGATCGACCTGACGGCCGCCGACACCGTCATCGGCACCTCGGCCGGAGCCGTCTTCGGCGCCCGGCTCGCGAGCGGCGAACCCGCCCGCGAGCTGTACGAACGTCAACTGGCCGACCTCGACCGGGTCGAGATGGGCGTCACCGCAGCGCAGACCCTGCGCTTCCTGTGGGCAGCCCTCGCCACCCGCGACCCGGAACGCTCCGTCCGGCGCCTGGGTCGCGCCGCCCTGACCGCGAGCGCCACCCCCGTCCACGACCTCCACGAAACCGTGCGCATCCTGCTGCGCGACGCCACCGTCTGGCCCGCGCAGGCGCTACGGATCACGGCCGTGGACGCGGAGACCGGCAGCGTCGAGGCCTTCGACGCGGGCTCCGGGCTCGACCTCGCGGACGCGGTCGCCGCCAGCTGCGCCGTCCCTCTGGTCTGGCCGCCCACCGCCGCCCTCGGGCGGCGGTGGATCGACGGCGGCACCCGCTCCACCGGCAACCTCCAGCTGGCCGCCGGCCACCGACAGGTGCTGGCCATCTCGCCCGTCCCCACCGCCGTCGGGCCGCATCCCAGCGCCCAGCAGCAGGTGGCGGAGCTGCGCGCCGCCGGCGTGCACGCCATCCTGATCGCCCCGGAGGCCGACGCCCGCCGCGCGATGGGGCGCAACCTGACCGTCAATGCCCGGCGCCCGGCCGCCGCCCGGGCCGGCCACCGGCAGGGCGCCGCCCTCGCCACCGAACTCGCCCGCACCTGGCCGGTGAAGCGCATGCTCGAAGGGTGAGCGGCGGCCCGGCGGGCGCGGGGGCGGGCGGGCCGGATGCCCGGGGGCCTCGGTGGCGAAGGGGGTGGTGGTGGCGACGGCGCGAGGTGTGGCTGCTCCCGCCCCTGCGGCCGACGTTCCCTACCGGCTGGACGCGGCGGTGATGCTCGCCCTGGTCTTCAACTCGGTGGCACCGGATCCCCGCCTCGGGCTGGTGCAGACGGCGCGGGTGGTCGAACCCCTGCAGATCCTCAACGAAGTGCGGTGACGGATCCGGGGTGAGGCCCGCCACTGGGCCTTTGCTGGGCGTTTCGTCCCTGCTTCCAGGGTTCTGTGGGGGGTGGTCTCGTCGGGCATTGGGCGAATCATCTGACGTGGATCACGGTTTCGGAGCGGGTGGGGTTCTGCCGCCATGAGCGCCCCGGCTGGAAGGCACCGACGAAGACTCCCGAGTAGCTCCTCGGGTCAGGCCGATCAACTCGTTGCGAAGCGGTGGAGGGCGGTCCGCACCCGATCGCCCCTCTTGCTCGTCGGTTCAGGCGGCCGGACGTCAAGAGATGCCGAGTTTTGGGCTCAGGAGGCCGGGCGTGCCGGCGGTGCGCCGGTGGTTGCGGCGTCGTACAGGGCCTGGGTGGCGGAACCGAAGTAGGCGCTGTAGGAAATCTGGGGGGTGTTGCCGCCGGTGTGGTAGCCGCCGATGACCCCGATCACCGCCCAGCCTCCCGGCCACGGCACCAGCATGGGCCCGCCCGAAGTCCCGCCCACGAAGCCGTTGCACGCGATGCGTTCGAAGGTGCCCGGATCCGCGGGATCGTCGCTGACCCACCTGGTGGTCCAGCTCAAGCACTCCAGCGGCTTCTGCGCGCTGCCCGGGTACCCGATCATCCGTACCGGAGCGTGGGCGTACCCGGTGCCGGTGAGCAGCTGGACCGCGCCCGCCGCGTCCTCCAGCTGCTGGCCGTCCTGGTTGGGCTCGGTCACGGCGAACCCGAAGTCGTACGCGGCGCCGGCGTGCTCGCCCAGGTCGTAGTACTCCTGCGCGACGTAGACGCCGTTCTCCTTGACCGGGAAGATGCCGAACGGTTTGAGTCCGTCGTGGTACCGCGGAACGAACCCCAGGTGCCGCTTGGGGGAGGTGCCGGAGTATCCCTTGAGACAGTGCCCCGCGCTCAGCGCCAGGTTGTGGTCGGGACTGTGCACTACGGAGGCGCTGCACGTGCGGCCCGTGCCGTCGGCATCGGTCCAGAAGAACGCGCCCGCCTGCGGGGTGCCGTCGAAGCTCTTGCTCGGAGGGATGAGCTCGCCGGGCTGGGGCCCGTCCGTCGCGGCCGGTGCGGCGGGTTCGATGTCGCCGGGCAGCGCGGCCGCCATGCGGGCCGCGGTCCAGTACGTGCTGAGCTGCTCTGCGGTCGGATTGCCCGCGTTCGGCGTTGCGGCGGAGGCGACCGGGGCGAGCCCGGCGCCCAGCAGCAGCGCGGCTGTGGCCGCTGCGACATTCCTGAGGGCGGTGGCCCTACGTAACATCATCTGCCCCTTTGTTCATGAGTGATGCGCGTATTGTCGTTGCGGCTGCGAGGCGCATTCGATCGAGTCAACCTCACCCGGGGCCCGACTCCTGCCGGACCCGCCGCACGCGCGCCGGATACCCGCCCGTCGCCCTGGTCGTCACCGACGCCGGACCCCCGGCCTGCAGAAGCACCAGCAGACCATCGGGGACCTGTCGAAGGCCGCCAAGCAGGGCCCACCGGCCGACGACCCGCGGTGGACCGTGCGCCTCATCCATGCCGAGCGCCGGCCCGAGAATGACCGGGACACCGGAAACGCCCCCGAACTCTGGCCGAACGACCGTCCCCAGTCGCGAGCGCAAGCCCTTCCGGCTGACGTCGGGGCCGGTCCGAAACCCCTTGGACGGCACGGGGACCGGCTTGCTGAAATGGGAGACGGCCACTGTCGGAGTCGAAGGGATGCGGCGATGACCGAGATCAGGCTTCACCTGTCGGTGCGCGGCCTCACCGAAGAGGACCTGCCGTCCTGCGACTGGGCCGGCTCCCCCAAGCACGTGCGCGAGCTCGTCCACCAGATCCGCCGCGCCGAGGCGGGCGAGATCGACTACCTGGCAGTCTGCACGCCGGTCGGGCTCCCGGTGGCGGTCGGCGGCATCGACTACACCGTCAAGCCCGGCGCCGGCACACTCTGGCAACTCAGCGTCCACCCGGCCCTGCAGTCCTGCGGGATCGGCACGCTGCTGATCAGCTCCGCCGAGCAGCAGATCGGCGCCCGGGGCCTGACCCGCGCCGAACTCGGCGTCGAGGAGAGCAACCCGCGCGCTCGCGCCCTCTACGAACGCCTGGGCTACCGGGCCTTCAGTCGCGAGCTCGACTCCTGGGACGCGGAGGCCGAGGACGGCTCGCTCCAGCGGTACGAGACGATGTGCACGCTGATGCGCAAGGACCTGGCGTGACGCTGGACTTCGCGGCGTTCGTCGCCGATGCGATGGCCGACCCGGCCGTGGTCGGGCTCGTCCTCAAGGGATCCCAGGCCCACGACGGCATGACCACCCGTCACTCCGACCACGACCTCTACGTCATCCTCGACGACGACGCGGCGAGCGAGCTGACTGCGCTCGACGGCTACCGATCCGCGCGGCTCGACCTGGTCGTCACCACCCTCGAACGGTTCCGCCGACCCGCCGACTGGGAGCCGTACGCCATCGCCCGCTCCCGGGTGCTGGTCGACCGCCGCGACGGGGAGGTCACCCGGATCGTCGCCGCGATGGGACGGCTCGGCGCCGAGGAGGCCTTCCGGTCCGGCGCCGCCCTGCTGGACCAGACGACATTCCCGCTGCCACGGCCGAGCGCTCCCGCCTGTTCCAGCGGCTCACCCGGGGCCGGCGCGTCCTGGTGGTGCTGGACAACGCGGCCGACCCCGCCGACGTGAGCCCGCTGTTGCCGGGCGGCGAGGGCAGCGCCACCATCGTCACCAGCCGAGGCACCATGCTCGACCTGGTCGCCCGGGAGGGCGCCGCCTGGCGGATGCTGGAACCGCTGCCCGAGGAGGACGCCGTCGCCGTGCTCGCCGCCACCATCGGCAGGCAACGGGTCGCCGCCGAACCGGAGAACGCCCGTCGCCTCGCGCGGTTGTGCGACCGGCTGCCGCTCGCGTTGCGGATCTCGGCCGGGTCGGCGGGGGCTCCGGCGCGGATCAGCGCCGCGCCGGTGGTGTTGCCGCGCAGCCAGCCGTCCAGCAGGTCGCGACGGTCGGCGGGCAGGCCGTAGTCGACGGCGAACCGGCGCAGGTCCAGGGCGAGCTGGTGCGGTGTGCCGGTGTCTCGCGGGTCGTTGGGGACGGCCTCGTTGAGGTCCGTCTCGGTCCGGTCGGACCGGGTCGTCGGGTCGCCGGCGGCGCGGAGCGCGGCGGTGAACCCTGCTGGGCCGCCGAGGCGGGCGAGGAGCAGGTTGCCCGCGGTGTTGTCGCTCTTGGTGACGGCCGCCTCGCACACCTCGCGCAGCGTCATGCCGGAGTCGACGTGCTGTTCGGTGACGGGGGAGTAGGTGACCACGTCGGCGCGGGTGAAGTGGATCGTCTCGTCCAGCGCGGGCGAGGCCTGGCGCAGCACGGCGGCGGCCGCGAGGGCCTTGTAGGTGGAGGCGTACGGGAAGCGCTCGTCGGCGCGCCAGCCGACCGTTCGGCCGGTGCCGGTGTCCACTGCCCAGACGCCGAGCTTGGCCTGGTACGCGCCTTCCAGCTGCACGAACGCGCTGTTTGTCGCGCTGGCGGTCGCGCCGGGCTCCGCGGTGGTACGACCGGTCGGGGCCGTCGCGGCGCAGGCCGACAGCAGGGTGAGCGCGAGCGCGCTCACCGCCAGTCGTCCGGCGCACTGGTGGGTCTGACAAAACATGGCTGGCTCGCTCTCCTGATCGCGGGGCGGGAATGGGGCGGGAGTCGCGAGGAGTCTGCGGCCGTGCGGTTCATGCGGTCAAAGACCAAAAGTACGATCTTGATGCTGGTATAACGTGCGGAAGCGTGGACATGCTCAAGGCCTGGGAAGCTTTTGTGAACGTGGGCGAGCAGGGCAGTGGAGCACGCCGACGGTCGGGTGTTCGGCGTGGTGGCGCTGACCGAGTCGCTGGTGCCGGCGGTCCGTCAGCCGGCGGCGGAGGCGCTGATGGCCGAGGTGGCCCGCACCCTGCGGGACCACCTGCGACAGTGGTGATGAGGCTCGCGCCGGAAGAGCTCGCCCTGGCCTGCGGGCCAGGCCGCCCTTGCCTTCCTGTTCGCGCCGCCAGCCCTCGCTCCCTCTCTGTCAGCCTTGGGTGAGACATTCCGCTTTGTCGGGTCAGCCCGAGAGGGCCCGAGTAGGAGTCAACCCTCTGGCCGGGGCGGACGCCGGTGCCGGTGGTGTTGTCAGACGGTCTTGACGGTGGTGCCGGCGGTTTCGAGTGCGGCGAGCTCGTCGGCGGGGGCGGTGGTGTCGGTGACGAGGGTGTGCAGGAGCGCGGCGGGGCCGACGTGGGCGAAGGCGGTGCGGCCGAGTTTGCCGGCGTCGGCGGCGACGACGGTGCGGCGGGCGGCGGCCATGGCGGCCTTCTTCACGGTTGCGTCGTCGAGGTCGTAGGCGGTCAGGCCGTCGGCCGCGCTGAGGCCGCAGCAGCCGACGACGGCGGTGTCGAAGCGCAGCGCGGCCAGCGAGGCGAGGGTGAGGGGGCCGGTCAGGGCGCCCTCGGCGGCGCGGGGCTGCCCGCCGGGGACGATCAGGGTGGCCGGTCCGGGGGTGTCGCCGAAGACGTGGATGGCCTGCAGGGACAGTGGCATCACAGTGACCGGGCGTTCGCGCAGCAGACGGGCGACCTCCAGGCAGGTGGTGCCGCTGTCGAGGACGACGGTCTCGCCGTCGGCGATCAGCGCGGAGATTTCGGCGGCGATCCGGCGTTTGGCGTCGACGGCCTCACGGGCGCGCAGGGCGAAGGGTGGTTCCTCGCCCCGGAGGAGCAGGGTGCGCGCTCCGCCGCGGAAGCGTTCGAGGACGCCCTGTGCGGCGAGGGTGTCGAGGTCGCGGCGGATGGTCATCTCGGAGGCGCCGGTCATTTCGGCGAGCTCCGTGACGGTGGCGCTGCCCGCGTCCCGGACGGCCTGGGCGATCAGGGTATGACGCTCCTGGTTGCTCATGCCGAGATTGAACCGCACCCATCAACGAACAAGCAAGCCGTTCGATAATGCATTTTCAAACATGTTCGGTGTTCGTTATGGTCGTTCGCATGGAACGTTCGCTCCGATGCGCCCGTGTGGCGACCTACGTCTACTTCGTCCTCAACGGCACCCTGATGGGCGCGTGGGTGGTGCACATCCCCGCCATCGAGGCCCGGGTGGGCATCACCCACGCCGCGCTCGGCGGCCTGCTGGTGCTGCTGGGCCTCGGGGCCTTCGCCGGCATGCAGGTGGCCGGCCGCCTGGCCGACCGCCTCGGCACCCGCACCGTCGTCCCGGTCGCCGGCGTCCTGTGCGGTGCGGCCCTGGTCCTGCCCGGCCTGGCCCCGAACCCCTGGACGCTGGCCGGCGCGCTGCTGGTCTTCGGCTTCTCCAACGGCTGCCTGGACGTCAGCATGAACGCCCACGCCGTGCACGTGGAGAAGGCCTACCGGCGACCCGTCATGTCCGGCTTCCACGCCACCTTCTCCGTCGGCGGCGTGATCGCCGCCCTCGTCGCCGCCGCGGCCACGGCCACCGGCCTGAGTCCTGCCGCAACCCTCGCCGCCCTCGGAGCCGCCGGCATCGCCACCGCCCTGCTCACCGCACGCAGCCTCCTGCCCGGCACCCCGCCGTCCGACGAAACCGAGGGCAAGGGCGCCGAAGCGCCCACGGCCCGGGGCGGCGCCCGCAAGCAGATCTGGGTGCTCGCGGCCCTGGCGCTCATGGTCATGCTCAGTGAGGGAGCCGCCAACGACTGGAGCGCCCTGCACCTCAAGGACGTCCTCGGCGCCCCGGCGAGCACCGCCGCGTTCGCGTACGGCACGTACGCGGCGGCGATGACCATCGGCCGGTTGCTCGCCGACCGGGTCGTCGCCCGGTACGGGTCGATGGCGGTGCTGCGCCACGGCGCGGCCACGGCCGCCGCCGGCATCACCATCGCGGCCCTGACGTCCTGGGTGTGGGCGGCGTTCGCGGGCTGGGCCTTGTTCGGGCTCGGGCTGTCCGGCTGCGTGCCCCAGTTGTTCAGCGCGGCCGGGCACGCCGATCCCGCCGCCGCCGGCGCCAACGTCTCCCGCGTCGCCGGACTCGGCTACCTCGGCATGCTCGCCGGCCCCGCCGTCATCGGCTGGCTGACCCACCTGACCGCGCTCAACCACACCTTCCTGCTGCTGACCGCGCTGTGCACGGCCACCGCCGCGACCGCCGGAGTCCTGCGCAGCGCACCCGCCGCCGATCCCGAAGCCGCCCGCACGCCCGCATCGGCAGGCAGCCCCCACTGACCGCCTGTGCGGCCCGGGCCGGGGCCGCACAGGCACTTCCCCCGCGCGACCACCGCCGGACCGCTTTCCCGAGGAGTCCCGATGCGCCGCCCTCGACTCGCACGCCCGCGCCCTCGACCAGCTACGTCCTTGTCTCCGCCAGGCGCTCGGCCGACGCGGGTGAGGAGTTGGCTGATCGCGAGGGCGATGCCGCTCTCGCGATCAGCCAGTAAAGGGCTCGGGCCGGGCGGACACCAGAGTCCATCGGCCCTGCCCCGGGAGGCATCCACCGGGCCGCCCTTCCCGGCGGCGGCTCACCACCGGTGGGACGGGACGGCCAGCAGCGTGGATGCGGTCGCCGCCAGCACGGCGGCGCCCAGACACAGGGCGATGGCGCGGGTCCGCAACCGGCGGTAGCGCTCCTCGTACTCCTGCCGGATCGTCCGGCACCGCTGGGCGATGTGGGAGATGGTCCGCCGGGAGCTGCGGAGCTGCTCCTGCGCGTAGGCGCGTTCGACCGCCTCGCGCTGGGCGGTGGTGAGCCAGGGCAACTGGTCGGCGAACGCGACGGCCGCGCGCCGGGCCCCTACGACTTCGGCCTGCCACAGCAGGTACCCCTCCAGCCGACGTACCCCTTCGGCCGCCTCGCAGGCATGCTCGTTCATCGGGACGGCTCACTCGCCCTCGGTTTCGGTCCTGCGGCGTTTGGGAGCGTCGTACTCCGCGGGGGTGACACCGGCGAGGTGCTTGGCCACCTCGCCGTGCTGCTCCAGGTAGTCGCGGGCGGCGATGCCGGGGTGATGCAGGTCGAAGGCCGGGGATTCGGAGCGGATCCGGGGCAGGGTGAGGAAGTTGTGCCGCGGCGGCGGGCAGGAGGTGGCCCACTCCAGCGAACGGCCGTAGCCCCACGGGTCGTCGACGGTGATCTTCTCGCCGTACTTGGCGGTCTTCCACATGTTGTACAGGAACGGCAGGATCGACAGGCCCAGGATGAAGGCACCGACGGTGGAAACGGTGTTGAGGGTGGTGAAGCCGTCGGAGGCGAGGTAGTCGGCGTAGCGGCGGGGCATACCCTCGGCGCCGAGCCAGTGCTGGACCAGGAAGGTGGTGTGGAAGCCGGTGAAGAGCGTCCAGAAGCACATTCTGCCGAGGCGCTCGTCGAGCATCTTGCCGGTCATCTTCGGCCACCAGAAGTGGAAGCCGGCGAACATCGCGAAGACGACGGTGCCGAAGACCGTGTAGTGGAAGTGCGCGACCACGAAGTACGAGTCCGAGACGTGGAAGTCGATCGGCGGGGCGGCCAGCAGAACGCCCGTCAGACCGCCGAACAGGAAGGTGACCAGGAAACCGATCGTCCACAGCATCGGCGTCTCGAAGCTCAGCGCGCCCTTCCACATCGTGCCGATCCAGTTGAAGAACTTGACCCCGGTCGGGACGGCGATCAGGAAGGTCATGAACGCGAAGAACGGCAGCAGCACCTGGCCGGTGACGAACATGTGGTGCGCCCACACCGTGATCGACAGGCCGGCGATCGAGATGGTGGCCGCGATGAGGCCGGAGTAGCCGAACATCGGCTTGCGCGAGAACACCGGGATGATTTCCGAGATGATGCCGAAGAACGGCAGCGCGATGACGTACACCTCGGGGTGGCCGAAGAACCAGAACAGGTGCTGGTAGAGCATCGCGCCGCCGTTGGCGGCCTCGAAGACGTGCGCTCCGAACTTGCGGTCCGCCTCCATGGCCAGGAACACGGCGGCGAGCACCGGGAAGACCAGCAGCACCAGCAGGGCCGTCAGCAGCACGTTCCAGCAGAAGATCGACATCCGGAACATGGTCATCCCGGGCGCGCGCATGCAGATGATCGTGGTGATGAAGTTCACCGAGCCGAGGATCGTACCGAAGCCCGAGAAGGTGAGCCCCATGAACCACATGTCGGCGCCGACGCCGGGCGAATGCACCGCGTCCGACAACGGCGGATAGGAGAACCAGCCGAAGTCGGGCGCGCCGTTCGGGGTGAGCAGGCTGGCGGCGACGACGAGCGAGCCGAACAGGTACAGCCAGTAGGCGAACATGTTCAGCCGGGGGAAGGCGACATCGGGGGCGCCGATCTGCAGCGGCATGATCCAGTTCGCGAAGCCGGCGAACAGCGGTGTGGCGAACATCAGCAGCATCGCGCCGCCGTGCACTGTGAACGCCTGGTTGAACTGCTCGTTCGACAGGAGCTGTGTACCCGGCCGGGCCAGCTCGGCGCGCATCACCAGCGCGAGCAGGCCGGCGATCAGGAAAAAGGCGAACGACGTACCCAGGTACAGGGTGCCGATCGTCTTGTGGTCCGTGGTGGTGAGCCACTTCACCAGGGTGTTGCCCGGCGCGCGCTCGCGAGGCCGGGCAAGGGGTGTCTGCGATTCCGTTCCAGCGACCATGGTCAGCACTCTCCGTATCCCGACTGAAACCGGGGCCATCCTGGCGCGCTTGGTCGGACACGCCCGGCGGAGAGCTGCGAGTCCGTGGATTTTCACCCGTGCGGGCCAGGCCTAGCCGGGCGCGCTTGCACATTCGAGAGAAGATAGGAAGGACTGAAGGTCCCAGTCGAGTCAGTCGAATGGGTCGTGATCAAAAGTGAATTGACGGATGGTTGGCCATCGGCGGGCCGGGGTCTGTCAAGCGAGCGCTCGTACGTCGCCGGACAGCCCGTCAAGCCGTCCGGCGCCGCAGCGTGACCGCGCCGAGAGCCAGCGCCACGGCCGCGCAGCCGAGTACGACCAGCAGGTCCGTGAACGTCCTGCCGGAGACGCCGGTTCCACGGGCTCGGTGCGGTGTGAGGTCCCGCGTCCGGCCACGTAGGCCCTGGCCTGGGGTCTTACCGGACCGGAGACGGGGCACGGCCGGACGGTCGGCGGGAGGATTCTGCGACAATCGACCGGCCGGTGACCAGGACGAAGGGAGGCCCGCGTGGGTGGGGACGGGGTGCGGTCGCGGATTCCGCAGCTGCGGCTGGACGAGTTGCTGGAGGAGCTCCAGGCGCGGATCGACGCGGCCCGGGGTACCCGGGACCGGGTGCACAGCCTGCTGGAAGCCGTGCTGTCGGTCGGCCGTGAGCTGGACCTGACCCAGGTGCTGCGGCGGATCGTGGAAGCCGCGGCCGTGTTGGTGGACGCCCGGTACGCGGCGCTCGGGGTGATCGGGCCGGACGGCGAGACGCTCTCCGCCTTCCTGACCGTAGGACTGTCGGAGGAGGAGATCGCGAAGATCGGTCCGTACCCGACGGGCCGGGGAATCCTGGGCGAGCTGATTCGCAACCCCGAGCCGCTGCGACTGGCGGATCTGTCGGAGCACCCGGCGTCCTACGGCTGCCCGGTGCACCACCCGGTGATGCGTTCCTTCCTGGGCGTACCGGTGCGGGTGCGCGACGAGGTGTTCGGCAACCTCTACCTGACGGACAAGCGGGGCGGTGAGGAGTTCGATGCCGACGACGAGTCCGTGATCGCCACCCTGGCGGTCGCGGCCGGCGTGGCGATCGACAACGCCCGGCTGTACGAGGAGGCCCAGCGCCAGCAGCGCTGGCTGAGCGCGAGCGCGGAGATCACCCGGAGCCTGTTGTCGGGCAGTTCCCGCGCGGATGTGATGGAGCTGATAGCGCGGCGGGCGCGGGAGATCACCGGCGCCGAGCTGGCGGACGTGTCGGTGCCCGTCGAGGGCGCCGACATGGTCCGGGTCGAGCTGGCCCTCGGCGGCGATGCGGCTGCCAGACAGTGCCTGGTGGTGCCGCTGGACGGGACGCTGTCGGGGGAGGCGTGCGCGCAGGGCTCCCCGGCGACCACGGTCGACCTGGCAGGTGATCCGCGGCTGTCCGCGGGCCCTCGGAGGTTCGAGGGGCTGGGACCGGCGGTGGCGGTCCCCCTGGGCCGGAACGGCGGACCCGTCGAGGGCGTGCTGCTGCTGGCCAGGGAGGCCGGTGAGCCAGTGTTCACCGAGCGGGAGATCGGCCCGCTGCTGGGTTTCGCGGACCAGGCGGCCCTGGCACTGGAGCTGGCGGCGCGGCGCCGGGACGCCGAGCAGCTGGCGCTGCTGGAGGACCGCGACCGGATCGCCCGGGACCTGCACGACCTGGCCATCCAGCGACTCTTCGCGACCGGGATGACGCTGCAGAGCGCGGCCCGGTTCATCGAGCACCCCGGTGCGTCGGACCGGGTGCTCCGTGCGGTCGGCGATCTGGACGAGACCATCAAGATCATCCGATCGACGATCTTCGGTCTCCGCGCTCGCGAGGAGCGCACCGGCCAGGGCCTGCGGGCCAGGGCCGTGCGGGCCGTCGAGCAGGCGCAGGCTGTCCTGGGCTTCCCACCCCGGCTGAGCATGGAGGGCCTGCTGGACACCGATGTCCCCGGGGAGGTCGCGGAGCACGTCGTGGCCGTCCTGGGGGAGGCGCTGAGCAATGCCGCCCGGCATGCGAAGGCCGACCGTGTCGAGGTCGTGTTGCACGCCACCGGGCAGCAGGTCGTGCTGATGGTGCAGGACAACGGCGTCGGCGTCCCCGAGCAGGGGCGGCGCAGCGGCCTGCGCAATCTCGCAGAGCGTGCGGAAGGGCTCGGGGGCGCGTTCGAGCTGATCAGTCCGGCCGGGGGAGGCACGCGGCTGACCTGGTCCGCTCCGCTGGCGTGAGGACCGGCCGGCCGTGCTCGCGGGGCCGGTCACGCCTCGCAGGGGGGTGAAGCGGGCAGGGAGCGCCCGGTCACCAGTTCCGGGCGGATCCGGATGGTCACGCGGCCGACCGTGCTCGCGAGGGCGGTCACGAGGGCAGGAGCGGCAGGAACGGGGCGGTCCTCCACGATGTCGGAGGTGACGGCCGCCCTCCCGAGGATGGTGACGCTCCATCCGCTGCCGTCGGCCTCGCTGAGTTCGCTCGCCTCGAAGGCGACCACCGCGTCGGCGACGGCCCGGGCGATCTCGGAGCCGGCGTCGGCGCGGAGCAGGACGCTGCCGTCTGCCGCGATCCGGTAACGGACCGGCATGACGGCCGGCAGCGCACCGACGGTGTAGACCAGTCGGCCCACGGCCGCCCCGCCGAGCAGTGTCAGGCACTGCGGCTCGTCCAGTGGTGTGAATTCGGCTGTCATGGCATCCATGCTCGGGATGGGCCGGTTCTCCCGCGAGGGACCGATGGTCCCCTGTGAGGACTCCGGGTGGTCCCGGCACGCCGGGTGCTTTCGGCCGGGCGCGAGTTCCGGCTCAGGCGGCCGTGCGGGGCGCCGCGTGGTCATGACCCGCCAGTACCTGGGTGGCGATCACGGCGGCCTGCACCCGGCGTTCCACGCCGAGCTTGGCGAGCAGCCGGGAGATGTGGTTCTTGACGGTCTTCTCGGCGAGGTAGAGCCGCTGGCCGATCTGCCGGTTGGTCAGGCCCTCGCCGACCAGGGCGAGGATCTCCCGCTCGCGGTCGGTCAGGTGCGGGCCGTCGGGCGGCTGCTGAGCGGCCTCGCCGCGCAGTCTGGCCATCAGACGGGTGGCGGCGCCGGGGTCGAGCATGGACTGGCCGGAGGCCACCGTGCGGACCGCCGAGACGAGGTCGGTGCCGCTGATCTGCTTGAGGACGTAGCCGGCGGCGCCGGCCATGATCGAGTCGAGCAGCGCCTCCTCGTCGTCGAAGGACGTGAGGATCAGGCAGGCCAACTCCGGCATCCGGGAACGCAGTTCGCGGCAGACCGTCACGCCGTCGCCGTCGGGCAGCCGCATGTCCAGGACCGCGACGTCCGGCCTGAGCGCCGGAACGCGGGTGAGCGCCTGCGCCACGGTGGAGGCCTCGCCGACCACCGTGAAGCCGGGCTCCGCGTCCAGCAGGTCGTGCACACCCCGGCGGACCACCTCATGGTCGTCCAGGAGGAACACCTTCACCGGGTCGCCTGCGCCCGCCGCCGCGTCGTCCGCCATCACTGCTCCGTGCTCATGGCCCGCCCCAGTGGCAGGCCGTACAGATCTCACAGCAGTGTGCCGGATGCCGGGTGGGGCGGATAGGGCCGTCCGGCCCTATCCGCGATTCGCGAGGGGCGCGGGGTCGGCTCGCCCTTCGCGGGCCGAGCCGCCCAAGGAAGCGGCTTGACGCGATGAATTTGAGCGCTTCGATCGGGAACCGCCGCCAACTGTGCGTCGATCAACAGCAGGAAGCTGACATGCCGATATCCGACTACTAGGAACAGCGTTCAGCGGGGGAACACCTGTCCCCACGCGTACAGCAACCCCAGCAGCAGGAAGATCCCGACCATCGCGGCCAGCACGGTCACGTCGATCCCCGCCGACGCGGTTGCCTTCGACGGCCCCGACGCGCGGACGCTCGTGGCTGGGTGGGCAAGTGGGCCGTCGCCGGCGCCGGCGTGCGGCCGTCCACATCGCGGGCAGTCGCCGCCTCGTCGCCGAACTCCGGCAGCTCGACTGCCTCGGCGCTGCTGACCAGTTCGTCGGGCAGCAGGGTTTCACCCCGGGGAGATTCTGAGGCTGCGACGAGGGTAGTTGGAGTCGTGCCTGAGCGAATCGGCCCGAGACTGAGTCGAGTGGGTTCCCGAATTCGCTGTGACACATGGACTCTGGTCGTCAGATGCCGGAAGGGAGAGCGATGGTGGGCAGCGTCGGGCCGGTCGCGTTGTACTCCGAGATGTCCGCGAACTGGGCGCCGGACGCGCCCGTGGCACTGATCCTGTTCCACGGCTTCGGCGCGGACGAGTGCGATCTCGCCCCGCTCGGGCCGATGCTCGCGCCGAGCCTGCCGTGGGCAACACTGCGCGCCCCCATCGCGGTGGGACACGGCGGATTCACCTGGTTCCCGCTCCTCGCCTTCGGGGACCGGGACCCGGCCCGGGCCACCGACTCCGTCTGGCAGTGGATCGACGCTCACCTGACCCGGGACGCGAAGGTGGTCACCGTCGGCTTTTCCACGGGAGGCCTCATGGCGACCCAACTGCTGCGGACCCGTCCCGAGCGGGTCGCGGCCACGGTCCTGCTCTCCGGCTGGGTCCAGGCCGCGCCGCAGCCGGCGGATGAGCGGCTGACCGCCGAACGCCCGGCCGTCTTCTGGGGAAGGGGGACCGCGGACCGCATGATCACCGCAGACGTGATCGAGCGGACGCAGAAGTGGCTGCCCGCCCACTCGACCCTCACCAAGCGGGTCTACCCCGGGCTCGCCCACGGCATCGGCAATCAGGAGATCGTCGACGTCCGCACCTTCATCGGTCAGCGGACCGGGAACAGGGCGATCCGCTGACGGGCCGGACGCGACCGGCCCGGGGTTCGCCCGCTATCGCCCCCACGCAGCGCTGGGCGGTGACACGACCGCGGCCGACGCCCGGGACGGTGACCACGCACACCTCGGGCCGCACAGACTTGCCCCACGAGCCGCTTCGCTGGCCCGTCCTGCCGGTCTGGTCCGCCCCGGGCCGGATGGCACCGCGCTTCCGCCGGAGCTGCCTGGCCCGCCGCCGGGACGATAGGGGCGGGCCAGGCTCAGGCCGGTGACTGGCGGGCTCCTCCTCGGCCTGGCCGACCCGCGTGGCGACCTCATGGGAGCGGCGGCCCCGCCGGCGCGAGACAGCCGAACTGCCAAGGGCCAGCGGGTCTGTCGTGCACCGGCCGGAGAGCGGGCCGGCTATTCGGCCGAGTTCCAGGGGCGGGCGAACTCGTGCAGCGCCGTCACGGCGGCCGGGGCGAGCATCCGGTCGTTCACCGGTGTGCCAGCCGGGTGTAGGAAGTGGTCCAGGCCGTCCAGGGTGCGCAGGCCCGGGCCGGTGGCGTGCGTGCGGGCGAGTGCGGCGAGCAGCGGCGTTGTGGTCGCGCAGGGCATGTCGGTGTCTGCGGTGCCTGGCCGGGACCGGCGCGTTCCCCGGGAAGGAAAGCCGGCGCCGTTGCGCGGCGCGGCAGCCAGCGTCAGGCCCCGCTCGGCACCGGACGGGGCCGTTCCGGTGCGTGCGATCGTCACTCGTACTCGTTGCGGCGGGAGGAGCGCTGCGGTGGGTGCCCCGGCGGGCGTGTGCTCGGTCCTGCGCGGTGTCGAATCAGCTGACTCCGGCGCCGGGGATCCGGTCGGGGACCAGCCTCGTGACGGCGGCACGGTCGTGCTGGTGCTTGGTGTGGTGTGCGGTGGCGCGCCACTGGGCGGCCAGCGGCGCGCCGGCCAGTGCCAGGGCGAGGCCGGCGCCGAGCGCGGCCAGCAGCAGAGACCAGCGCAGCGCCGCGCCGCGGACGCGGGGGGTGCCGTGGCGGGCGGCCCGCAGCCGCAGGTCGGCGCCGATCAGGGCGGGCAGGCGCCATACGTGGGCCAGGACGTGGATGGTGGTTGCCGTTGCCCAGCAGACGAAGCTGGCTTTGTGGAGGAAGAGAACGGGGACCGTCCCCGTGTCGCGGCCCAGGAGAGCGAGGGCGCCGCCGGTGGCCAGGACGGCGAGGGTGGTGGCGACGACGACCGGGCCGAGAAGGCGCAGCAGCGGATGGGGCGGTCCCTGCCGCCGGTAGGCGGGGTTGCCGGTGTAGTAGCGCACGATGCGGTAGCCGGTGCTGCCGAGCTTGAGAGCGACCGGGCCAGCCAGCAGCATGCCTATGAAGAAGTGCCAGGTGAGGAGCTGGTTGAGGAACAGGATGGTTACGCCCTGCGCGGCGAGGAGCAGCAGCAGGAGGGCACCGGTGGCGGCGATCAGTCGCCGGTTGCCTTCGGGGCCGCCGAGACGCTCCGCGGGGAGCGGTGCGGTGATGCCCGTCGGTGCCGTGGTGCTGCCTGTCGAGCTCATGGGTGGCCCGCCTTCCGCTGGTGCAGGACCGCGCTGGGTGCGCGGGGACGGTGGCCCCGCTGGTGTGGGGCCGCGAGCAGTGTGCCCGGCCGGACACTAAGAAGTGGTTCAGGCCACGTCTGGGTGGGGCCGGCGGGGGCGCGCACCGCTCCGCAGAGGGTGACCAGTGCGCTCCCGGGCGCGTCCGGGCTGCCTGCGGCGCGGAACCACGGCGGCCCGTAGCGGGCGATGAGCGCGAGGGTCTCCACGTTGTCGACGAGGGTGGGGCGCCCGCTCACGCCCTTTGTGAACGGCCGTGGCGGCGCAGCCGGGGGCGGCGGTCGTCGTGCAAGGGGTCGGAGTCCGGCATCGTGCACCTTCCCGCGGCGGCCCCCGGCCAAAGGTCAGCCGGTCTGTTGGACGGAGCGGCCAGGCTCCTGCCCGCGCGGCACCGCGGGAAGCTCCAGCACGACGGTCAGACCACCGCCTGCGGTCTCCTCCAGACGGGCCGTGCCGCCGTTGGCGGTCGCCAGCCGGTGCACGATGGCCAAGCCCAGGCCGGTGCCGCGCGCCTGCGGGTTGCCGAAGCGCCGGAACGCGGTCGCCCGTGCCTCGGGGCTCATCCCCGGCCCGTCGTCGACGACCCGCAGTTCCGTACCGGGCCCGAAGGAGGATGCCGCGGGTGCCGCCTCCAACCGGACACGGCCGCCTGCGGGTACGGCGTCCAGGGCGTTGGCCAACAGGTTGTCGAGCAGCTGCTCCAGGTGGCCGCCGCCCAGGTACACGGTGGGCCGGCCCGGGCAGTGCGCGCCCAGTTCGACCTGTCGTTCGGCGGCCACCGGCTCCCAGGCGGCGATCCGCTCCGCGACGACGTCGTCCACGTGCACGGGGACGGGCGTGGGTACGGCGTTCTCCGCCCGGGCCGCGGCCAGCAGGCCATCCACCAGACGAGACAGTCGGGCTATCTCCTCCTGGGCGCCGGCGAGCTCGGCCGCGTCCTCGCCCTCGGCGTCCGCTGCCAGCAGGTCCAGCCGCAGCCGCAGCGCCGTCAGCGGGGTCCGCAGCTGGTGGGACACATCCGCGGTCACGGCCCGGTGCCCGTGCACCAGGGCCTCGGTCCGAGCGGCCATGGTGTTGAACGTGGCGGCGAGCCGGCGTACCTCCTCGGGCCCGGAGTCCGCCGGGGCACGCACGTCCAGAGCGCCCTCGCCGAGGCGGCGGGCGGCGGCGTCCACCGCCTGGAGCGGACGCCCCACCCAGTGGGCCAGCCGCACCGACACCAGCGTCCCGAGGCCGAGCCCGACGACGCCGATGAGCGCGAGCCAGCCCCAGACCGCGGCGATCCGGTCGTCCAGCGGATCGGCGGACCGTACCAGGACGGCCACACCGACCGCGTCGGCCTCGTCGCCGACGGGCGCGGCCACCGTCAGCGTGTCGCCGGACCGATGGGTGACCGTGCCCGGGTGGGCGAGGGCCGAGGCCACCAGACGGCGGGCGGTCCCGGAGGTCGCGTCGGCGCACGACGTACGGGCGATCACCTGGCTCGCCGCGTCGTACACGGCCGCGCACCCGCCCTCGTCCTGCGTGTCGTCGAGCAGCTCGCGCATGTCCGTGTCGGGCCTGTGATCGGAGAGGTGCTCCTCCGCGGCGGAGGCCAGGGTGCGCGCCGCGGCCTGCGCCGCGCCCCGGAAAGACGTCTCCTCCCGCTGGGTCAGCAGCACGCCCAGCGGGACGACCGCGAGCACCAGCAGGACGGTGACCAGAGCCAGGACGGTCAGGGCGATCCGCCGGGTCATCGCCGCTCAGCCGGTTCGCCGAGACGGAAGCCCCGGCCGTAGACGGTCTCCACCAGGCCGGGCACGCCGAGCTTGCGCCGCAGCGCCGCCATGTGGACGTCCAACACCTTGGTGGGCCCGTACCAGTGCTCGTCCCAGGCCCTTTCCAGGATCTCCTGCCGGGAGACGACCCGGCCCGGGTCGACGGCCAGGCATTCCAGGATGTCGAACTCCTTCGGGGTCAGGGCCACCTCCGTCCCCTCGACGGTCACCTTGCGCGTCCGCGGGTCGACGACCAGCACGCCGTGCCGCAGCAGCTCCGGTTCGGCCGGGCGCGTGCGGCGGAGCACCGCGCGGATCCGGGCCAGCAGCTCGGCCAGGCCGAACGGCTTGACCAGGTAGTCGTCCGCGCCCTCGTCCAGGGCCGAGACCCGGTCGCTCTCCTCGCCCCGCGCGGTCACCACGATGATCGCCGCGTCGCCGCGCCGCCGCAGTCGGCGGCACACCTCGACCCCGTCCAGATCGGGCAGGCCCAGGTCGAGCAGGACCACGTCCGGTTGCGGAGTGACGACGAGGGCCGCGTGGCCCGTCTCCACGCTCTGCGCCGCGTACCCGGCCCGCTGCAGGCCCCTGACCAGCAACCGGGCGATCCCCGCGTCGTCCTCGACCACCAGCACCCGTACCACTGCCGAGTCGTGCATGGGCCCAGCCTAGAAGGCGCGCACGGGCCGGCCGCACCCGGGTCTTGCCCCCTGTGGCGAGGTTGTCGTGACCGCGGAGCCAGGCAGTCTGAAACGGCGCCGCACGCGGCTTCGGCACGTGAGGCCGGTAACACCGGCAGGACCGTCTCCTACGGCCGGTCGTAGTCACGACCTCCCTGGTAGGGGCGTTGCTGGGACGCTTGCGCAGTGGCCGTCTACGGTGCGTGGTCGTACCGAGGGCCCTTGGGCCCCGCTACGGGCGCCGCTAAGAATGAGTCCGTCATACCTCGCCGCCCGCGCCATCAGCGGGCGGTATCCCTCATGCGGGCCTGGGGGTCTGCCCTGCCGCGATCCCGGCTCCGGCCCGGGCCGCGTAATCCCGGGCCACGGAAGAAGGTGCCCGATGCCCAGTCACGTGCTGCCAGCCGTGCCGACGCTCCACCCGTTGCTTCTGGTGGTCGGCCGCGTCCAGGCCTTCCTGGACTACTTCGCGGGCGTCTTCACGCTGCTGTCGCTGACCGCGGTGGTGGTGTGCGGCCTGGTTGCCACCGACCGGCTGCTGCTGACGCCGCGGCTGCGGGTGGCCGTGCAGTCGGCACATCGGGCGACGGCCGTCGCGGCCCTCGGATTTCTGGGCGTCCACATCGCGGTCAAGGTCGCCGAGCGGCACGCCGGCCCGTGGGCCGTGGCGGTCCCCTTCACCGGCGGCACCGGCGTCGAGGTCGCCCTGGGCACCGTGGCTGCCGACCTGATGGTGCTGGTGGCAGCCACCGGCGCGATACGCGGACGGTTCGCGGGCAGTCGCCACGCCTGGCTGTGGCGGGTTCTGCATTCCACCGCGTACGCCTGCTGGCCGGTAGCCCTGGCCCACGGGCTGACCGCGGGGAGACCGGCACACGCCTGGGTGTGGTGGGGCTACGGGCTGTGTGCGGCGGCGGTGGCCCTCGCGCTGCTGGTACGCACCCTCGCTGCCGTGGGCCGGCGACGGGCGGTCGGCCTGCACCGCCGCGGCGCGCGCGCCCGTCGGCCCGCCACCCTGCGCGCGACCACCCTTGCCGAGGTTGCCGCACGGTCCTCCCGGGCGGACAGCGGTGCCATGCCGCTGGCCCGACCGGGCCTGTCCGCGGCCGGTTCCTCCCTCGTGGGCCGACTGCCGCGCGAGCCCAGGCACGCCGGACCGCCCGCGGCCGGCTTGCTCCGCCTGGCCCGGCCGGGCGGTGGCCGATGAGCCCGGCGCCCGCTCTGCCCGAGGTGCGCTGGCTGGCACCCGCCCGGCTCACGGCCGGCCTGGACCGCAGACGGCGACTTGACCTCGCGGCGCACAGGTCCGTCCACCCGCTGCCGCCGCACCCGTCCCGGGACGACCTGCTCGCGCTGGCCGAGAGCGTGGACCTGCGGGGCCGCGGCGGCGCCGGGTTCCCGTTCGCCCGTAAGGCCCGCGCCACTCTCGCGGCGTCCGACCGCTCCGGCGCGCGCCCCGTCGTCGTGGTCAACGGCGCCGAGGGCGAGCCGCCCAGCGGCAAGGACGCGATGCTGCTCGCCCGTGTTCCGCATCTCGTCCTGGACGGGGCGTGCGCGGCGGCGGCCGCGTTCGGCGCGGAGGAGATCGTGATCGGCGTCGCGGCGGGCGGCCCTGGCGAGGGCTCCGTCGCCGCCGCGCTCGCCGAGCGCGAGAACGACCTGCCGTGCCCAGCCCGCCTGGTGTGCCTGCCCGAGCGGTTCGTCTCCGGCGAGTCCAGTGCGCTGATCCGCGGTGTGAACGGCCTTGCGGTCTCGCCGGGCACGGTGAGGGCTCGCGCTGCCGACGGCGGGCCGGGCGGTGTCCGGCGGCGCCCCACGCTGCTGTCCAACGCCGAGACGTGGGCCCAGCTCGCGCTGGTCGTCCGGCTCGGCGCCGCCGCGTACGCGGCGGTCGGCAGTGTCGCGGAACCCGGTACGGTGCTGCTCACGGTCAACCGACCGGCGGTCGGCCCATTGGTGGTCGAGGTCCCGGCCGGGACGGCAATGGGACCGGTGCTGGACGCCTGCGGCACCCCCGCAGGTGAGGGCGTGCTCGTCGGCGGTTACCACGGGGCGTGGCTGCCCGGGCGGGACGCCGTCGGCGCCCCGCTGTCCCGGGCCGGTCTGGCGGGGCTCGGCGGCACCTTCGGCGCCGGGGCGGTCGTCGCACTTCCCGGGGACACCTGCCCGCTCGGCGAGGTCGCCCGGGTCGCGGCCTGGCTGGCGGGCGAGTCCGCCGGACAGTGCGGACCCTGCCAGCGGGGACTGCCCGACGCCGCCGACGCACTGGCGGCCCTGGCCGCCGGCGCCGCCGGGCCCGCCCTCCTGGCGCAGGTCCGCAGCGCCCTCGGGGCGGCGCAGGGCGGCGGCGCCTGCTCGCACCCGGACGGCACGGCCCGCTTCGTCCTGACCGCGCTCGACGTCTTCGCGGAGGATGTGGCCGCCCACGTCTCGGGGCCCGGGTGCAGGCGGCCGACGCTCGGGGT
This sequence comes from Kitasatospora sp. NPDC001159, assembly GCF_053598235.1. NCBI lineage: Bacteria > Bacillati > Actinomycetota > Actinomycetes > Kitasatosporales > Streptomycetaceae > Kitasatospora > Kitasatospora sp. NPDC001159. The sequence continues at coordinate 51,773 of NZ_JBSFJV010000035.1, read as the reverse complement.
GCTGCCGCTCCCCCGAGAGAGCGGGCCGCGACTGGAGGTGGACTGGTCCCGGTGCGCGGGGCACGGCCTGTGTGCCATCGTGGCGCCCGGGCTGGTCCGGCTCGGCCCGCACGGCTACCCCGTGTCGACCTCGATGCCCGTCGCGCCATGGCAGCAGCACGCTGCGCGCCAGGCGGTGAGCCAGTGCCCCGCTCTGGCGCTGCGGCTCTCTTGAACGAATGCTGCCGTTGTGTTCGAGCAGGCCCTGCCCCAGTGACCGTGTCGGGCCGGGTGCGGGGAACTCGTCCGCGCGGCGGACTGAGCGCGGCGCGGGTCGCCGTCGACGGGCGCGGGGGCTCGGCGACGGCGACCCGCGCCGGGGCTGGGCGTCAGCTGTCGAAGCCCAGGCCGAAGCGGTCCAGCGTGCGCAGCCACAGGTTGCGCCGCCCGGCGTCGGCGTCGGCCCGGGTGAGGGCCCATTGGGTGATGCCGATGCCGATCGAGCGGACGGGCTCGGGTGGGAAGGGCAGCGGCTTGCGGCGGACCAGTTCCAGGGCGGTGCGCTCGGTGCGGGCGCCGTTCAGGAGGTCGAGCATGACCTCGGCGCCGAAGCGGGTGGCGCCGACGCCCAGGCCGGTGAATCCGGCGGCGTAGGCGACCCGGCCGTCGTGGGAGAGGTCGAAGAAGGCGCTGAACCGGGTACAGGTGTCGATCGCGCCGCCCCAGGCGTGGCTGAACCGCACACCCTCCAACTGGGGGAAGGTCCGGAAGAAGTGCCGGGCGAGGGTGGCGAAGGTCTCCGGACGCTGGTCGCGCTCCGCCCGTACCCGGCTGCGGTACTGGTGGACGACGTCGTAGCCGCCGAACAGGATGCGGTTGTCGGCGGAGAGCCGGACGTAGTGGAAGTGGTTGGCGCTGTCGGCGAAGCCCTGGCGGTTCCGCCAGCCGACGGAGGCGAGCTGTTCCTCCGTCAGCGGCTCGGTCATCAGCGCGTAGTCGTAGACCGGCACGGTGTAGAGGCGGTGGCGGCGCAGCAGGGAGGGGAACGCGTTGGTGGCGAGCGCGACCCGGCGGGCGCCGATCCGGCCGTACGGCGTGCGGACGGTGATGCCGTGCGGGGAGGAGGCCAGGCCGGTTGCCCGGGTGTGCTCGTGGATCCGCACGCCCTGGTCGAGGCAGGCCCGCTTGAGGCCCCAGGCGAGGCGGGCGGGGTTGACCATGGCGACGCCTTCGCGGTCCCAGAGGGCGCCGAGGAAGGTGGGGGAGTCGATCTCGGCGCGGGCGGCCTCGCGGTCGAGGAAGTCGAGGCGGCTTCCGTGGCGGGCGGCGAGGTCGGCGAACTCGTGCAGGCCGTCGACCTGGTAGGGCTCGGTGGCGACGACGAGTGAGCCGGTGCGCTCCCAGTCGCAGTCGATGTCGTAGCGCTTGACGGTGTCCTCCATTGCCTGGAGGTTGACGGCGCCGAGTCGCTCCAGGGTGGCGAGTTCGCCCGGCCAGCGCTGATGCCCGTTGGCGAGGCCGTGGGTGAGGCTGGCCTCGCAGAATCCGCCGTTGCGACCGGAGGCGGCCCAGCCGATCTCCTGTGCCTCGACGAGGACGACGTCGAGCGAGGGGTCGCGCTCCTTGGCGATGAGCGCGGCCCACAGTCCGCTGTAGCCGCCGCCTACGACGAGCAGGTCGCAGCGGAGGTCCCCGACCACCGAGGACGCGGCCGCGGGTCGACCGGGGTCGTCGAGCCAGAACGGCACGGGCTGGGTGTCCTGGAGTGCGTGGACGGGGTCGGCCATGGCGGGTGGCTCTCCTTGGGTGCGTGGAGGGTCGGGCCTCCGGATGCCCCATCCGACCGCAGGCCCGGCATCAACGTCAATGTCGTTGACATAAGCGCCGCCGTCATGGGCGCTGTCTCCTCGCTGCCGCCGGGACGACCACTCCGGTGCTCGCCGCGTCCGCCGACTTCGCGGCGGCGGGTTTCTCGAACCGATCTTGGTGGGGCGAGAATGGGGGCGCGATTCGAGTCGAAAGGAAGCAGATGCCCAGAATCCCGGTGGAGGTCGACACCCCGGACATCATGGTCGATCTGGACGTGCTGGAGCGGAACATCGAGCGCATGGCAGCCGCGCTACGGGCCAAGGGCCTGGGGCTGCGCCCGCACGTGAAGACCCACAAGATGCCGGAGATCGCCGCGCGGCAGCTTGCGGCCGGGGCAGTCGGGCTGACGGTGGCGACCATCGGGGAAGCCGAGGTCTTCGCCGAGCACGGCGCCACTGACTTCTTTATTGCCTATCCGCTCTGGATCGGGCCCCGGCAGGCGGAACGGCTGCGCCGAATCGTCACCAGGGCCAGGATCGCGATCGGGACGGACTCCGTCGAAGCGGCCGAGGCGGCGGGTCGGCATCTCGGGGACGCGGCCGGCGGGATCGATGTCCTGGTAGAGATCGACAGCGGACACCACCGCAGCGGTGTCAGCCCGGCGCAGGCCGTGGAGGTCGCCCGGGCGGCGGCCCGCGCCGGGCTCCGTGTCGGGGGAGTGTTCACCTTCCCGGGCCACGGCTACGCGCCGCAGATGCCCGAGAAGGCGGCCGCGGAGGAGGAGCGGGCGCTCGGGGAGGCCGTCGAACTGCTCGCCGCTGCGGGCTTCGAGGTCACGCGGGTGAGCGGCGGCTCCACGCCCACCGCGGAGTTGACCGGAACCTCGGCGATCACCGAGGCGCGGCCGGGCGTCTACGTGTTCGGCGACGCCCAACAGTTCGAACTCGGCCGGTGCTCCATCGAGGACATCGCGCTGACGGTCGCGGCGACCGTCGTCAGCCGGCACGAAGGGGACGGCGCCACTCCCCGACGGGTGATCCTGGACGCGGGCAGCAAGGTCCTCGGCGGCGACCGACCCGCATGGACGACGGGCTTCGGCCGGCTCATGGACCACCCGGAAGCCCGCATCACGGCGCTGTCCGAGCACCACGCCACCGTGGTCTGGCCCGTCGACAGTGACCTTCCCACGCTCGGCGAGCGGCTGCGCGTGATTCCCAACCACGTATGTGTGGCGGTGAACCTCGTCGACGACGTCGCCGTGGTCAGCGGCGGCAAGCTCGTGGACCGCTGGCGGGTGGCCGCCCGCGGCAGGAACGCCTGACCGAGGCCCCGTCCGCGCTGCGGATCGATCAATCCCACGGGCTCGGACGTCCGGCCCGAAACGAGGGCATTGACCTCACGAGGGCATTGACCTTCGTCGCTCGACCGGCCGGTGCGGCGTGGGGGACTCGCACCGACCGGTCGAGGTTAGGCCGTCGCCACGACGCGGGATCACCCGAGCGTGCGCCTGACTCCTCGCGGTACACCCACGGTGGGCCGCCTGGAGCCGGGACGCCGGAGGCGCGTCACAGTCAGTCGGCGGGGTCGGGGCGGTGGACGGGCCGGCCGCCGACCAGGGGGTGGGTGGGGTTGAGGTCGCCGGGCCCTCGGCCGGGCAGGTGGCTGGGTCGCGCTCCCAGATGGTGAGGTCGGCGAGGCGGCCGGGCGTGAGGGTGCCGCGCAGATGCTCTTCGCCGAGCAGACCGGCGGCGTTTGAGGTGTGCAGGGCGACGGCCTCGTCGTAGCTGACGGGGCCGTGCACGGTGCGGGCGGCCGGATGATCGCCCAGCTGTGGCACCCGGCTCTACCTGTCCGGCGACACCTTGGAGACCCGGCTGGGCAACCTCGGACACGGGATCGACCTCATTCGCGCCCTCGGCCCCCGCTGAAGCAAGGAACCGCCGAGGAGTTCCTGCCCCGGGCAGCGGACGGACGGCTCGCAGGCCCGGCCGGGCCCCCATGCCCGTGCACCGCGTCGGACTGGTCATTCAGGGCTGCGGCGCCGCCCGGACGCCGTGCGCGCCGTGTACGCCTGGTGTGAGGGATGCACCCACGGCGGACGACGGTGCTGATGAACGTGAAGACTTGATCGACGCGCTGCACGATGCCTGGCCGTCCGCGTCCTGACCGGCCCGGTCGGCCAGTGGTGTCAGATGCCGAGGCCGTACAAGCCGGCCGCGTTGGCCGACGAGAACTTCTCACGGTCCGTGTCGGAGGCGAAGTGGCCGAGGAAGGTCGCGATGTCCTCGCGGGTCGGACGATGGAAGGGGTAATCGGTGGAGAACAGCAGGCGGTCCACGGTCGTCACCGACAGCGCATGGTGCAGGAGGGCCGGGTTGAGCATGCCGGAGGCGGTGATGAAGAAGTTCGACCGCAGGTAGTCCGACACCGGTCGTGGCAAGCCGGCGACACGGGAAAGACTGTCGGCCCGGTCCAGCCAGAACAGCAGCATTTCGCCCCAGTGGCCGAGCACGACCTGGAGGTCGGGGTGCCGGTCGAAGGTTCCTCGCAGGATCAGCCGCAGTGCGGCTGTCGCGGTGTCGAGATGCCATCCCCATCCGAAGGTGGCCAGGGCGAGGTCCGTCATGGGGGCGAAGCCGCGGTAGGACGCGTCGCGAAGCGCCGGGGAGGGCAGTTGGGGGTGGAGGAACACCGGCTGGCCGAGCCGTGCTGCGGCGGCGAAGAAGTCGTCGTAGACGGGGTCGTCCAGGAAGAGGTCGCCTGACCGGCCGTAGACCATGGTGCCGACGTGGCCCAGGCCGGCGGCTCGCCGGAGCTCGCCGGTGACCTCGTGCGGCGCCGACATGGGCAGGGTCGACAGCGCCCGGAGCCTTGACGGGTGGCTGGCGACGGCCTCGGCGGCGAGGTCGTTCGCGGCGCGACTGAGCCGGACGGCGTCCTCGGGGGCGAGCGGGTGGGTTCCCGGTGGCGTCAGGGCGATGATCGACACGTCGATCCCTTGAGCGTCCATGGCGGCGAGCCGGCCTGCGCCGAGGTCCTCCAGTCGCTGCCGGTTGTCGCCCATCCCGTTGAAGGCGAGGCTGTCGTCGCGGAGTTCGGGCGGGGCGGCCTGGAGGGCGGACGTCAGGCCCGGCATGATCCAGTGTTCTTCGATGGCGATGAGCGTCATGTCGTCGTCCCGTTCGTCATGGTGAGTGCGCGGGAGTCGATGAGGGTGGGCCGGGTAGGACAGCGCCGCGCACCGCTGCCGCCGTGTCCCCGCAAGCCTCGGCGATGCGCGGCGCGCAGAAGCCCGAAAGCGGCACCTTCTGTAGGGTTACCGCCATGACGCACCGGGAGATCGCTGATTCCGTCACTCTGGAACCGGATGATGTGCGAATCCTTCGAGCCCTTCAGATCGATCCGCGGGTCGGATTCGCGACGGTGGCGACGGTCCTCGGGCTCTCCGAGCTGACCGTCGCCCGCCGCTACCGCCGCATGCGGCGTGCCGGGGCGGTCCGTGTGATCGGGGTGGTCGACCCGGGAGCGCTCGGGCAGAGTCGGTGGATGGTGCGCCTGCGCTGCCGGCCCGGCAGCGTCACGGCCATCGCCGAGGCGCTCGCGCAACGCGACGACATCGGCTGGGTCGCCCTGAGCGCTGCCGGCTCGGAGGTCACCTTCGCCGTGCGCTCGCGATCACAGGAGCAACGTGACGACCTGCTCGGCCGTCGGCTCCCCCGCACCGCCGCCGTGGTCGACCTGCAGGCGTCGGTGATGCTCCGCCAGTTCGTCGGCGGACGCGGGCACTACTGGGCCGCACTCACCGGAACCCTGACCCCCGAGGAGGAGTCCGCCCTCGGGTCCGGTGACAGTCCGTTCACCGAACGGCCGGTCGTGCGGAACCAGCCGTCGCAGCTCAGCGCCCATGACGAGAAACTGCTCGCGGCCCTCGCCGCCGACGGACGGGCCAGCCTCGTCGACCTCGCAGCCGCGGCCGACCTCACCCCGGGCCGAGCGTCACGCCGTCTGCACGCGCTGCGCGCGAGTGGAGTGGTCGACATCGATGTGGAGGTCGCACCGATGGCCCTGGGATACCGAGCCCGGGCGAACCTGTGGATGCGGGTCCACCCGGGCAGGATCAAGGCCGTCGGGCGGGCGATGGCGCAGATGCCCGAGGTGGGATTCGCCGCCGCGGTATCCGGACCGCACAACCTCCATGCCGTCGTACAGTGCCGCGACCTCGACGAACTGTTCGAGTTCACCACCGATCGTGTCGGAAGCCTGTCCGGCGTCGAAGGCATGGAGATCAGCCCGGTCTTCCGCCAGGTCAAACAGGCCGGAACCCGAGTGGACGGTGACCGCCTGACCGACCCGTCGATCGACCGCAGCCGCCGCTGACACCCTCGCGGCGTGCGTGCGGGGAGGCGGGGCCGCGAGGAGGCCGGACCGCCGCAGGCAGCGGGGCGGGCAGCCAGCGAGTCGAGGCCACGGCCGCTGGCGCCTGAAACACCTGCCCGGTCGTCAGCAGCTCCGCCCCGTCCTCCGCCTGGCGAGCTGGCGGAGCCTGGACGACCTGGCCCCGTGAGCGACACGTCGCAAACCGACGGCCCGTCAGCCGTGGCCGGGCCGCTGTCTGGTCAAGAGGGTGGGGCCGAGTGGGGAGGGCAGCCGTCGCCGCTGCCCGCTCGTGGTGCATGATGGCCGTGATCACTTGGGGGGTGTCATGGCGCTGTTCTCGCCGAAGTGCCCGGTCGGGCCGGACGAACGGGTCTGGATAGAGGAGTCCATGGCCTGGCTGACAGCCGAGTTCGGCCGTGACGTGCTGAACCGCGATCCGGTCCTGCCGACCGCCGAGTTCTTCCCGGGGCCGTACGAGGGCTCCGACGAGGACATCCGGAGCGTGATCGCCCAGCTCTGCGGATACCTGGACGTGGCGCCCAACCGCCTGACGATCGAGATCGAGCCGGACGACGGCGAGCAGGCGATGGTGGCCGACCTCAACCTCGCCCACAAGTCCCGCTCCGCAGCCGGGCACTACCGGCGCGAGAACGGGCGCCCGGTGATTGCCATCGACCAGCGCCAAGCCGCCCGTCCGGTCGCCTTGGTCGCCACCATCGCCCACGAGCTGGGCCACGTCCGCCTCCTCGACGAGCAGCGCATCCCCACCGACCGGCGCGACCACGAACCACTCACCGACCTGCTGACGGTCTATTTCGGCCTCGGCATCTTCACCGCCAACTCCGCCTTCAACTTCAGCCAGAGCAATCGGGGCTGGTCGTACTCGCGGCTCGGCTACCTGAGCGAGCGGATGCTCGGCTACGCGCTGGCCTGCTACGCCCACCTGCGTGGCGAGACCAAGCCCACCTGGGCCCGCCATCTGGCTACCAATCCACGGGCCTACCTCAAGCAGGGCCTTCGTTACCTGGGCCAGAACCCGCCGAGCATGTGACGAGTGGGAGTCCGTCGGACAACGTGGTCCAACTCGGCGCCAAACTCCGCCGGAGCGGAGGCGTTCAATCATGCGAATGCCGTATGACCTTTTCTGTTGTCCGTGGGCCCGCCGCGCCTGACGAGGTCTCGCCACGGAGTCGTGGGCGCCGCGGCCCGCCACCGGGGCCGTCCGACGCCACCCCGGGCCCGTCCGCCGTCCCGCACACGGATTTCGCACATTCGGATCCGGAATCACCGGGCGCGCGGCTGCTTTCGGACGCTTGCTCCTGAACCCGTGGGACTGGTGTGCTGTGGCCCTTCCCGCCACACCGTCCGGTTCTTCGTGGTGGAGGGCGAGTCGGCCGCCACCGTCGCCCAGCGGATGAGCATGACCCCGAGCGGGGTGCGCTCCCTCGCGGCCCGCGCCCGCGCGGGGCTGCGCGAGGCGTACCTGAGCGCGCGCCTGGACGAGGGCACCGGGAAGGAGTGCCGGTACTTCACGTCGGTGCTGACCGGGCCGCGCGCCGACCGGGCCGCCGGCGGGGTCGGGAGCTGGCTCGGCACCCTCGGGAGTACCCCGGCTGCGGACGGGTCGCGGAACAGTTCCGCCGCGCCGACTGCCGCATCGGGACGTCGACGCTGGTGCCTCTCCGTCCTGTGGCAGCGCGGTCGTGGTGAGTCCGGCGCCGGCCGGACGGACGATGAAATCAGCGGGGTCGGCGGGCACGTGCGGGAACAGCAGGTGTTGCTCGCCGCCCACCCGCGCCTCGTGTCGGTGGAGAGTCCCGGTGCCGAACGGCTGCTCCTGGTCAGGTGCACCAGAGCAGGAAGCCGGTACAGCTCGGTGTGGTTGCCGGGGCGGTCGGGTGCCGGGTGGTGGAGGGCGGCGGAACGGGACCGGTGTTCGGAGCGGTCGTGCTCGGGGAGGGTTTCGCGGGTGGGTCCGCCGGAAGAGGGGAGGCGGAGGACGCGGGTGGGCCCGAGGCGGACGCTGCGGCTGAGGCGGTGCTGCTGGACGGCTTGGGCCGGGTGGTGGTGGTCGACGGCTGCGGACGGGCCGTGGCTGTGGCCGTGGTGGTGGCCGGTGCCGGTGAGGCCGGGGCGCCGGGGGTGGCCGCGGCGTTCTGCGAGGGTGACTCGGCGCCCGTAGAGGCCGGGGCCACCGCACCGTCCGAGCTGCCGCTGGCCAGCAGGACGGTGGCCAGCCCGCAGACCACCACCCCCGCGGTCGACACGGCCACGACCGTGCCCCGCGGCGGCCGTCCACCCCGCCGCCGAGCCGACCGCTCTGCCGAGCGGCGTGGCGGTGCGGATGCGGTGGATGAGACCTCGCTCGGCTCCGTGGGTCGATGGCGCGCTGCATCCCCGGGCGCGGGCGCGGCGGCCTGGCCGCAGCCGGGGCAGCAGAGTGCGCCGTTGAGGTGACGTTGGCAGGGCGTGCAGTAACTCATGGGATCTTTTCCGTAGGTGCGGCATGACCGGGATCCCGGCGGTGACTGCCACGCCGCCCGTGGGCCGGGCCGGATCGGATCGGATGCGAGCGTACGCAGATGGGGCCGGTTCGCGACACCCGGTCGGCGCGAGACTTCTGCGCGGGTCGGGTGTCGTTCGTGTGACGGCTCGTGATGGCGCGAGGCGAGTGACGAGGGCACAGCGCCCGAGAGGTTCGTGTGCTGCCCGCGCTGTCACGACGCGGAGTCGGCGAACCAGGGCGCGAGCAGCCCCTGCTCCCCGTGCAGATCCTGACTGGTGACGGTGCGGGGTGAAGTGGATGACGCGGTCCGCGCCGCTCAGCTCGGCGGTCCTCGGCAATGCCCGGACGCACTCCGTGCCGGTCGCCGAGCAGGTGCCGCTCGTGGCAGGTTCGAGGTCGGTTCCGGCGAACCTGTCCGGGCGCGGGGGCGGCCGGGGAACCGGGCCGGGCGGGCGGGCGTTGCTGGCTGAGGACACCCAGGCGCGGCGGTTGGTAGGCGCGCTGGGTGGCCGGTCCGAACAGGGAAAGGAATGGCACATGCACGTCACCCTCGCCGAGGAGCTGATGCTGCTCTCGCTGGACGACGACTCCGGTGTGGCGAAGGACAGTTCGAGCGCCGGGTGGGCGGTGTCGGGAGGCCTCCTCGCCGACCTCGCGCTGGCCGGCCGGGTTGCGCTCGACGAAGGCCGGCTCAGCGTCACCGACCGTACCCCGACCGGCGACCCGCTGCTCGACGAGCGACTGGAGCGGCTTGCCGAGTGGGTCGGGCGCAAGGCTCTCGGCAAGGCGAAGGCGGCGGACTGGCTGACCAAGGACCACCCCACGGCGGTCCGTGCCACGGTGCGGCGGCTGTGCGAGCGCGGCCTGGTGGTCGAGGAGCGCCACCGGCTCCTCGGTCTCTTCCCGGTCCGACGCTATCCGGAGGCGGACGGCTCCGTCGAGCGTGAACTGCGCGGGCGGCTGGCTGCCGTGATCCGGCATCACGAGGCGCCCGACGTCCGCACCGCGACCCTGATAGCCCTCCTGCACGCCGCCCGGCTGCACGGGCTGGCCTTCCCCGACCTCCCCCGTGCGCGGGTCGAGCTGCGCTTCGCGGAGATCGCCGCGGGCGACTGGGCGGGCGAGTCCGTCGGTCAGGCGATCCGGAACATGCGCGTCGCCGTCGCGGCCATCACCGCGGTGACCGTCGCCGCGGCCGCCACGGCCGCCACGGCGGCCGCCAGCTGACGGGCGACAGCCCCGGGCCTGCCTCAGGGCGGGCGGGCCCGGCCGGCTCAGCGGGTGGTGCAGCCCGCGATCGCGAAGAGGGCCCGGCCGGTTCCGCGGGCCTTGCCGTCGAGAGCAGGATCCCTCCGCCGACGTCACACACCGCTGCTGACGCGTGGCGCTCGCACCTTGGGGCGACCGAGGAGCGCGGCCGGGTGACTGATCGGGGTCGTGCGCCGGGGCGGGCGCTGCGTACGACGGGCGTCAGGTCCTCGGTTGCGGCGGATGGGGCCGGGACCGATCCCGGTCTCCGACCTTGCCCTCGCCTGCGGTGTGAACCCGACCGTGACGCTCGACCGAACCGCACCCTTTGCGATTGGTCCAGACCTATTGACGGGCCTTGTCACCCCTCCTGCGATCCGGTCCGGCGCGGCCTCACATGTCCCCACCTCACCCAGAGCCGGGCGTCACGCCGCTACGCGCCGGTCATGTCCATGGCGCTCGGCGGGAAGGGAGCGCAGCATGTTCCGCTGGAGGTCCCGCACCCACGTCCGTCGAGCGATTTCCACCCCCGCCCGGATCCTGGCCGCCTCGAAGGCGGCCAGGTCGGGAGGGGGCAGTTCCGAGCTCCACGCCGGTACCGTGCAGGGCTTCACCGCGCAGGCCACCTGCCTGGACAACGGTCGGACCATCCAGGGCGCCACCGTCAAGGTGCCCTGCGACAAGCAGGTGCCCGGCCTGCCGGCCCGACCCGGCGCGGGCGGCGGCTACATGGAGCCGAGCCTGGTCGGCCAGTCGTGGAACGCCTTCGGCGGTTCGCTGAAGGGACTCATGACGTGGTCGGTCAACTGGGACGGCTCAAAGGGCTGGACGTTCTGTGGCAACGTCAGGTCGCTCCAAGGCCGTTGATCTCCCAGGTGGCGACTCGAGGGGGCGTCGTGGAACACCCGCGACTCGCCGGGACCCCCGGGTTGGGTGGGCGGATTCCTGCCGGGCCGCCAGGTGTCCGGTGCCGCGCGGTAGCGTTACGTGGATATGGCATGTACGCTGCGTGTCGCTGGTGGAACAGAGGCGGGCCTGGCCGTCACTCCGTGGGGGGAGTCACGCCCAGGCCCGGTCGCCGGCCAAGGGCCCGGTTGTGCTCGTGGGGGAGCTTCAGCCGGGCCCGTCGGTGGGCTATCGATGGTATGCCCGGACGAATGCTGTTTCAGTCATGACAATTGGCTGGCGTCGGCCTGTCCGCACTGCGGCTCGGGCGACCCGTGTCGAGGAGAGCTCAAGCGGCCCTGGTCCACACGCCGGTGACGGTGGTGGATCAGGGCCGGCCGGACGTCGGCCCACGCGGAACTCACCCGGCCCGTTCGCCGAAGCTGGTCGGTTGGGCCTGGACGCCGTTCGTGTAAGCACGCGCGATGCGGCGAATGAATGACGTGCTCCGAGCGCTCTCATGGCGAACTCCAAGTCGTCCGCATCGACATCTGTGTCGACAGCCACGTGAGTCGTGCGGGCACGTTCAGCCCGGTCTCGAAGCCCCGGTGAGCCAGGGGCGCCCCCTCTTCCTGCCCTGAACGGGTCGCGCGCGAATTCTGGTTCAGTCTCGGAAGTCAGCCACAACGCGGCGCTGACGGCGAGTTGGGAAAGCTGCCCCTGGAACTGCTGGGACGCGAGTGCGGCAATGAGGCCGTTGGGGCATGGCCCCATCACGGAGTGGCTCCTGAACATCCGGCGCCGGAGTCCATCCCATCGCCCCCGCCGGGGTGAGGACGGGCCCCGGAGCAGCCCCCTGGCCGCAGGCCTCTCCGCGAGGCCTCCTAACATCATTTCGCATCCATCGACGGACGCTGCCGCCGCCCGGCCGTGTGCCCGCCGTCCAACAGCCAGCCAAGACGACCCAACGGCTCCGCCGCACGGCGATGGAGCCGTGCATCGAGGAGGAACGTCCATGCGAGCCCGGAAGATCGGCGCTGCCGCCGCAACAGCGGTGGCGCTTCTGGCTGCCCGCGACCTCATGCAGAAGAGGCACGCACTGCTCCGGAACTTCCCGGTGATCGGGCACGCCCGGTACCTGTTGGAGACGATCGGGCCGGAGCTGCGGCAGTACATCGTGACCTCCAACGAGGAGGAGCGCCCGTTCAGTCGTGACCAGCGCACGTGGATCTACGCGTCGGCGAAGGAGGAGAACAACTACTTCGGTTTCGGCACCGAAGTCGACGTCGAGCACGTACAGGGGCACGCCTACCTGAAGCAGCGCACGTTCGCCGGCGCGCTGCCCGACGCGCACGACCCGCTCGCTCCACTGCCCTCGGCCAAGGTGCTGGGCGGGCCGCGCGGGCGTGCGAAGGCGTTCCGGCCGACGAGCGCGGTGAACATCTCGGCGATGAGCTTCGGATCGCTCTCCGGCGCGGCCATCACGGCGCTCAACAAGGGGGCGGCGCTGGCAGGCGCGATGCACAACACGGGCGAGGGTGGCCTCTCGCCGTACCACCGCAACGGCGGTGACCTCGTCCTTCAGCTCGGCACGGCGTACTTCGGCTGCCGCAACGAGGACGGCAGCTTCAACCTGGACAAGCTCAAGGACGTGGTCGCCGGCGCCCCGGTCAAGGCGATAGAGATCAAGCTCTCCCAGGGCGCCAAGCCGGGGTTGGGCGGGATGCTGCCGGGCGCGAAGGTGACGCCGGAGATCGCCGGGATCCGCGGCATCCCGGTCGGCAAGGACTGCGCCTCCCCGTCGCGGCACACCGCGTTCAGCGACGTCGACTCGATGCTCGACTTCGTCGAGTTGCTCGCCACCGAGACCGGTGTGCCGGTCGGGGTCAAGAGCGCGGTGGGGGAGATGGGCTTCTGGCAGGAGCTGGCCGCGCTGATGGCGCGTGGTGACCGTGGGGTCGACTTCGTGACCGTCGACGGTGGCGAGGGCGGGACCGGGGCGGCGCCGCGGATCTTCGCCGACTCGGTGTCGCTGCCGTTCCGGATGGGCTTCTCCCGGGTCTACGGCACCTTCGCGGAGCTGGGTCTGACGGACGACCTGACCTTCATCGGCTCCGGCAAGCTCGGCCTGCCCGAGAACGCCGCGGTCGCCTTCGCCCTGGGCGCCGACATGATCAACGTGGCCCGTGAGGCGATGCTGTCGATCGGCTGCATCCAGGCCCAGAAGTGCCACACCGACAAGTGCCCCACCGGCATCGCGACCCAGAACCCGTGGCTGGCCCGCGGCCTCGACCCGGCTTCGAAGGCCGACCGGGCCGCTGCCTACCTGCGCACCCTGCGCAAGGAGTTGATGAAGGTCTCGGCGGCCGTCGGCGTCGCCCACCCGGCGCTCATCACCGCCAACGACATCGAGATCATGAACGGCGACTACGAAGCCCGAACCCTGGCCGGCGTCTACGGCTACAAGGACGGCTGGGGCGAGCTCGGCCCGCACCTCGCCGACGAGATCACGGCCCTTCTCGCCACCGAGCCGACAGCATGACCCAGAACCTGTCTTCGGACTCCCGCTGCCGGGAGTCCGAAGACAGGTCTCAGGGGCGCGGCCCGGTGTAGCTGCCGCGGGCCCGCATCCGCAGCGGCTCCTCGCGATACTCCTCCACCGCGTGGGCCAGCCAGCCCGGAGTGCGGGCCACCGCGAAGACCACCTCGCCGGCCTCCGCCGGCAGCCCGGTGGCCAGCGCCATGGCGGCCAGTGCCAGGTCGATGTTGGCCCGTAGCGCCGGTCGCCCGGCCGGGCCCGCCGCCGCCTCCACCTCGGCGACCGCCGCCACCACGGCCGCACCGCCGTCGAGCCGGCCCACCGCGTCGAGCAGCGCCACTGCCCGGGGGTCGCCCTCCGGGTAGAGCCGGTGGCCGAGCCCCGGGATCGGTCGGCCGGTGCGCAGGTAGTCGGAGACCACCGGCACGGCGCCGTCGGCCAGCACCTCGCCGAGCATCCGGTGCGCCAGCGGGCTGGCCGCGCCGTGCAGCGGGCCGTCGGTGGCGCCGAGCCCGGCGGAGACCACCGCGTACGGATGGGCCCGCGCTGAGGCCGCCACCCGGGCCGCCACCGTGGAGACCGCCAGCTCGTGGTCGATGAGCAGCACCAGGGCGCGGTCCAGGCAGGCCAGTGCCTCGGGCGTGGGCGCGGCGGTGGCCAGCCGGCTCCACAGCCGCGCCGCCAGCGAGGCGTCGGGCCCGGGGTCGGGCGCGGTGCGCGGCAGCGCCTCCACCATCCCGGCGATCAGTGCCGCCCCGGCCGCCTGCACGGTCTGCTCGCGCAGGTCGAAGCGGAGCGGGTCGAGCGCCGCGGCGACGGTGGCCGAGATCCGCAGCCGGTCGGGCAGCCGGATCCCGTCGGGCAGCGCGGCGGCGGCCCGGGCCAGCGCCTCGGTGGTGGCGGGCGGCACCCGCAGCGTCACCGGGGCGTCGGTGCCCAGCCCCCAGAGCCAGCCGATCGCGGCCTCGAACCCGTGCCGGGCGGCGAGCTCGACGGCGTCCCTGCCGCGGTAGTAGAGCCGGCCGTTCTCGATCAGGGTCAGCCCCGTCCGCACCGTGACGGGTTCGCCCGCGGCCGCCGGGCGCACCGCGGTGCGGCGGCCGCGGGCGGCCAGCTCGGCCACCTCGCGGGCGTCGAAGGTGCTGCCCTTGCCGCCCGGCGCCCGCTCGCTGCTGAGCTGGCCGCGGCTGGCATAGGCGTACACCGTCTCCACCTTGATCCCGAGCTGCTCGGCGACCTGCTGGGTGGTCAAGCGTTCGGCCATGGTCTGCCCTCGTCCTCGTACCGCGTCTCGATGATGATCCATAGTATTCCATATTGATTTCAATCAACGTTGACAATGTGGATCAATGATCGGAGAGTACAGAACGTCACCCGAAGCACCCATCAGGAGGGCTGCCGACATGCCGAGCACCACCGAAATCGACGTCCCGCGCGGTCTCAAGGGCGTCGTGGTCACCGAGACCGAACTCAGTGACGTCCGCGGGCTGGAGGGCTTCTACCACTACCGCCAGTACTCGGCGATCGAGCTCGCCGAGCAGCGCACCCTGGAGGACGTCTGGCAGCTGATGCTGCTCGGCGAGCTGCCCGGGGCGTCCGGCCGCGCCGCCTTCCTGGCCCGCACCGCGCCGCTGCGCCGACTGCCCGACGCGCTGCGCCCGCTGCTGCCCGCGCTGGCGGCGAGCACCGCGCACGGCGGCCCGCTCACCGCCCTGGGCGCCGCGCTCTCGATCGCCGCCGCCGACCGCGGCATCCGGCCGCTCTACGACACCGCGCCCGACCGGCGGGTCGAGGACGCGCTGTTCGCCACCGCGCTGGTGCCCACCATCCTGACCGCGCTGCACCGGCTGCAGCGGGGCGGGCAGCCGGTGGAGCCGCGCGACGACCTCGGCTACGCGGCCAACTACCTCTACATGCTGACCGGCGAGGAGCCCGAGCCGGCCAAGGCCAGGGCGATCGAGCAGTACCTGATCTCCACGGTGGACCACGGCTTCAACGCCTCCACCTTCACCGCCCGGGTGATCGCCTCCACCGGGGCCGACCTGGTGGCCTGTCTGGTCGGTGGGCTGGGCGCGCTCTCCGGGCCGCTGCACGGTGGCGCGCCGAGCCGGGCGCTGGACACCCTGGACGCGATCGGCACCCCGGAGCGGATCGACGGCTGGATCCGCGAGCACGTGCTGGCCGGCGACCGGATCATGGGCTTCGGCCACGCCGTCTACCGCACCGAGGACCCGCGCTCCCGGATGCTGCGCGGGGTCGCCGAGTCCTTCGGCGGCGAGCTGGTCGACCTCGCCGTCCAGGTGGAGGCCCGGGTCGAGGCGATCCTGGCCGAGCTGAAGCCGGGCCGCGAACTCCACACCAACGTGGAGTTCTACGCCGGTGTGGTGATGCACCTGTGCGGTCTGCCCAAGGAGATGTTCACCCCCACCTTCGCCGCGGCCCGCGCGATCGGCTGGAGCGCCAACATCCTGGAGCAGGCCGCCGACCCCAAGATCATCCGGCCGTCCGCCCGCTACACCGGACCGATGGCCCCGCAGCCGCTGCCGACGGCCTGAACATCGGGCCCCGGGTCAGCTCACGGACACCTCGGTGGCCGTCATCGGGCGGGCCTAGGCCCACAGCACGGCCGTCACCTCGGCCTCCAGCGCACCGTGCTCGCGCCGCTGCTCGCCCACGTCCCCTCCGTCCCCACCGCCGACCCCGCATCGCCCGGCGGTGGCGGGGCTCTACCCGCCCGGGGCACGACCTAACGCGGTGGGGAAACTGCCGGGTGCGCCGGATGGTCTGCGAAACGCGGCGTCCTGCGGCTCCGTGCTCAGGAGCCGCAGGACGCCGCGTAGTGCCATTTCCGTGGACCCGGGACGAGGTCAGCCGCCGCTCACCAGATCGCGGGCACCGGTCGTGCCAGCCGTCCCTGAGGGCCGACCGGAACGGCTCAGCGCCGCAGGTGCTGGACGGTGCGCGGGCCGGTGGCGTGGGCGGTCTGCGCGACCGGCGAACCGGCGGCGGGGTTGCGCAGGGTGCTGGGCTGGAAGCGACCGCTGTACACGTCGGTGGAGTTCAACGGGTCGGCGTTGGCGGTCACCATCACCGGGCGGATCTGGTGGCCGTCGTTGATCAGCGCCTGGTAGTCGCCGAGGAAGCGGCCCCCGGCGTAGGGCGCCTGGAGCCAGTCGAAGACCGGCGAGATCTGCCGCTCGACCGGGCTGCTCTCGCCGCCGCGCGGGAAGCTGAGCAGCCAGGCGGCGGTGGGCAGGGTGGTGGTGTTGCCCGGGGTGAGGTAGCGCAGGTCGTAGTAGCTGACGGCGACCGTGCCGTTGGCGGTCACGGTGATGGACGGGGTGAACGCCGGAGCGCCCGGGGCCTGGTTGAGCCGGGCCGGGCCGCTCCAGGTCCGGCCGCCGTCCGTGGAGTGCACCAGTTGGATCGCGTCGTACTGGCCACCGGTGAACTCCGAGCCCTCGTAGGCGAGATAGAGCTCGCCCGTCTGCGGGTCGATGGCCACGCTGGGCAGGCCGGCGCCGGCCCGGAGGGACTTGGTGGCGTCGGTGGGCGCGTTCGGGTCGACCTCGGCGACGGAGGTGTCGGCGGCGACCCGGACCGGCTGGCTCCAGGTGCGGCCCTGGTCTGTGGAGCTGACCATGCCGAAGTGCACGTCGCTGACCGTGCTGGCGGTCGCGTCGGTGAAGGTGATCGAGTCGAAGAAGTCGTAGAGCGTGTCGGTCCGGGGATCGACGACGATCTGGTTGCCGATGGTCTGGGTGTTCGGCGTGGTGCTGGTGATCACGAAGGGCTTCGCCTGGGACCAGGTGCGGCCGTGGTCGCGGGTGATGGAGATGTAGCCCGGTCCGTCGAAGACCGGCGTGGGGTTGGTGGCTTGGTCGATCCGGTCCCAGACCTGGTAGGCGACGCCCGGGTGCACCGGGTCGGCGGTGACCGCGTTCTTGTCATCGGTGATCGTCGGGTCGTTGTCGCTGATCAGCTCGGTGACGTGCTGCCAGCTGCGCCCGCCGTCGGTCGAGGTGGCGGCGGCCACCGCGCTGCGCGCCGTGGTGGCGTCGAAGATCAGGGCACTGGCGTAGGCGGTGCCGTCCGGACCGAAGCTCACCCAGCCGTCGGAGGCCCGCTGGTAGGGCAGTCCGCCCGGCGCGCAGTGGGTGAACGGCAGAGCGGTCTGGGTGAAGTGGGCGCCGTCCGTGCTGTAGCTCGAACTCAGGCCCCGGGCACCGCCGTTGGACCAGCGGTCCTGCTGGTAGATGGTGATCGTGTTGGCCGGGTCACGGGGATTGGCGGCGGCGTACGGTTCGTCCTCCGCGGACGGGTGGTTGGTGCCGTCGCCGTCCGCGCTGATGTCGCAGGCGGCGTACGGATCGCCGGGCGAGATCAGGGCGAGCGGCGTACCGCCCGTACTCGCGCCGGCCGGGGTGCCGCCCGCGACGACGGCGAGGACGAGTACTGCGGTCGCGGTGGCGAGCGGCGCTCTGGCGCGGAACTGCATGGAGACCCCCATGGTCGTCGGCGGATCGTGCCTGGTGTCCTGGGTGGTGCCGCGATGCTGCGATGTTCCTGCCCGAACGGAAGTTGATGTTCGGTCAGCCGAAGGAGTCTATACAGCCACGGGGGCCGCGCCAACGATCTGGACAGGTCGGATTCAGGGGGTGCCGCGGGGTTCGACACGCGGTTCGCCGCGCGGGGCCGCCGAGCCGGAAGGCATGCCAGAGAAGCCTCCTTGCACGGGCGTCGGGCGCGGCGGATCAGGGTTCCCGGGCAGTGCGGCGGGACAGCTGACGGTTACGGCGTGACGGCCGCCCGACAGGGCCACGGGCCCGAAGGGGCGGCTGTCCGCACAGCTCGGCCTCGCCCCGGTGGCTCACCAGGCGCTCCGGCTTCCGATGTTCTACTACCGGACGGCGGAAGGCCGCTACCGGCTCACCCCGGACCGGCCCTTCGCCGTCCTGCTGACCAGCGGCTTCGACGACGGCTCGGCGCCGACCCCCGCCAGCTTCGAACTGCGCAGCGCCGAAGGCTCATTGGCTCCCGGACGAGGCGGCGAGCGCGCGGCGCTCCCGCAGCCAACCCTCGCTCAGCTGCGTCCATACTCTCTGGTACTCATCGAAGAGGGGCCGGATCCGGTCGTGGGTGAGATCGGCGGCGGGCGTCGAGGCGATGAGGTACTCGAGGTCATCGGCGAGACGCTGGAACCGGTACTGGGTCTCCTCCATCAACACCCAGCGCGACCGCCAGTTGAAGAACGACTCGACGGCCCCCAGCAGGGTGACCACTGCCACCAGGGCGAAGGCCAGGCCGGCCCAGAAGTTCAGGCTCTGCAAACCGAGGATGATCGTTGAGGCGGCGGACAGCGAGAGCGTCAGCATCTTCAACGCCGAGGAGGCCAGCCGGAAACGCTTCTTCCTCCCTCGGGCGTACTCGTTGCCCTGCCGGATCTTCTCCAGGAGGTGACCGGCGGTCTCCAACGGAGCCAGCCCCACCCCCACAGGCCTGCTAGATGCCATTCCGCCCCCATCGCTTCCAGTGTCCGACGCCCCCGGCGACTACGGACCGTAGGTTCTCACACCGCAGGACCGTGCGGTCAACGGCGGCCCCTGCTTGCCGTGGGCCATCGACGCCCAGCTGCAGCGCGACGCCGATCTGAGCATGGTGGAGTACACGGCCCTGGCGCATCCCCGGCACGGTGGTCGATGTGGCGGCGGGGGCGGACATGGTGACGGTGAAGGTGTCCGTCGAAGGCGGTGAGCCGACCGCGGCCATCTCCAAGGACACCGCGACGGAGCTCTGCCTGGAGGCCGGCTCGTCGGTCGTCGCGCTCATCAAGTCCACCGAGGTCTCGCTCGCCACGGCGTGACCCACCCCGATGCGGGCGGCCGACGTAGACGGACATTGCCGGGCCTCCTTCCCGAGCTCGTGTGTACCCGGACGACAGGCATCGCCGGGCTGAGTACGGAAGGGGGCCCGGCCCTCATAGGTCAGGTTGGGCCGGTCGTCGGGGGAGCGTGGCGGGCCGCCGGTTGTTCGGCGTTTTGTTCAATGACCGAGGGCCGAACCAGAACAATCCCGGTGCGCTACACCGGTAGCGCACGCCACACCCGTGTCGTGCGTCGGACCAGGGCCGCAACAGCGCCGAACGCCGGGAGAGTCACCAGATGACGACGCTCTGCATCGCGAACAACCGCACCGAGGAGATGGTCGGGGACCTCACCGGGATGACGCCGCTGGAGCAGCGGTTCGCCGGGTGCGGGGCACAGCGGATGCTGTGGTGGGCCGAGGACGGTGACGTCCTGGTGCTGCCCTGGGGCCCTGACCCGGAGTACCTGGCGTACGTCACCGGGCTCACCGGCGTGCGGGCCGACGGCCTGACCTTCGTGGTCCCGCCGCCGGGCGAGCAGGGCGACCAGATGCTCACCACCGATCGCCTGGTCGACCCGGGCTTCCGCGCGGAGTTGCGTCGCGCCCTGGACGGTCGCACCGTCGACGAGGTGCTGGCCATCTCGCCGAACGGCGCGGTGGCCGAGCTGGCGGCCGCGCTCGGCCTGGCACACGCCATGCCCGGCCAACCCTTCGCCGCGCAGGGCGGCAACGCCCTGGTCAACAGCAAGGCGGGGTTCCGGGCGCTGGCCGCCGGCGCCGGGGTGCCGATCCCGCCCGGGACGGTGGCCGCCTCGCCCGCGGAGGTCGAGGCCGCCATCGAGCACCTGCTGGTGCAGGGGCACAGCGTGATGGTGAAGGTGGAGTACCAGGCGGGCGGCTTCGGCAACGAGATCCTCGCCCGGGAGGAGCAGGTGGACGCGGCCGGCGCCGAGCGGGTGGTGCCGCTGCCGGACCGGGCGTCGGTGGCCGCGTACGTGGTCGGGCGGTGGACCTGGCTGACCGGCGGGCGCGGCCAACGGGTGGTGGTGGAGCGGTACTTCGCCGACTCCGCGCCGCTGTACGCACAGTTCATCATCGACGACGCCGCCGTGGTGCTCTCCGGTTGCGGCGAGATGGTCATGCGGCCGGTGGTGATCGGGGAGATCACCCCGCCGGTCACCCCGGACTCCGACGTCCGGGCCGAACTCGTCGACCAGGCCGCCCGGTTGTGCGAGTCGCTGCGGGTGATCGGCTACCGGGGCACGGTCAGCGCGGACGCCGTGCTGACCCCCAAGGGCGAGATCTACTTCCACGAGACCAACGGCCGGCTCACCGGCTCCAGCCACCTCCACGACGCCTACTTCGGCCGCCTGCTGCGCGAGGAGCACCGCGACTCGCGCTACATCCTGGAGCTCGCCGGCCTCAAGGTGCCGTCCTTCGCGGGGGCCGTGGCGGCGATCGACGCGGCCGGCCTGGCCTTCGACCCGGAGACCGGCACCGGTGTGGTGTACAGCTGCGACTTCGCGCCCGCCGACGGTTCGGTGATGTACTGCGTGATCGCCGAGAGCCCGGAGGCCATCCGTGCCCTGGAGGCCGGGCTGCTCGCGCTCTTCGCCGGATGAGACTCCACGGGGCCGTGAGCGGGATGCGTGCGGCGGTGATCCACCGCTACGGCGGGCCGGAGGAGTTCCGCACCGAGACGGTGCCGGAGCCGGTGGCCGGCCTGGGTCAGGTGCTGATCGACGTCACCCTGGCCGGGCTCAACTACGCGGACCTGCAGTGCCGCACCGGCGAGTACGCGCGCTACCCGCTGCCGGCGGTGCTCGGCGCCGACGTGGTCGGGCGACGGCGCGGGGACGGGCGGAGGGTCGCCGCCCTGCTGCGCGCCGGCGGCGGGTACGCCCAAGTGGCCTGCGCCGAGACGGCGTACACGGTGGAGGTGCCGGACGCCGTGGGCGACGAGCAGGCGCTCGCGCTGCTGGAACAGGGGGCGACGGCCTACGGCGCGCTGACCCTGGCGGGGCGGCTGCGGCCGGGCGAGACCGTCGTGGTGACCGCCGCCGCCGGCGGGGTCGGCCACCTGGCGGTGCAGCTGGCGCGGGAGTTGGGTGCGGGCCGGGTGGTCGCCGTGGCCTCCACCCCGGCGAAGCGGGAGTTCGCGCGGTCGCTGGGAGCCGATCCGGCCCTCGACCCCGAGGATCCCGACCTGGCCGGGCGGATCGCGGAGTCGGGTGGGGTGGACCTGTTCGTGGACCTGGTCGGCGGCAGGGTGCTGCGCGCCGGGCTGGCCGGACTGGCGCCGTTCGGGCGGCTGTTGTCGGTCGGGGCCCGGGGTGGACCGGAGGAGAGCTTCTCGGTGGACGAGCTGGCCGACCGCTCGGCGGGGCTGCTGGGCTTCTGGCTCCACCACGTCCTGGAGGACCGGGCGCTGTTCGCCGGCATCGCCGACCGCCTCTTCCGACTCGCGGCCGAGCGGCGGCTGGTGGCGCGGATCGACCGGACCGTACCGCTGTCCGGGGTGGCCGGGGCGCACCGGGCGCTGGCCGCGCGGGAGACCATGGGCAAGGTGCTGGTGGACGTCCGCCCCTGGGGCTGAGCGGCGTGCGCACCGGGCCCGACAGTCCGCTGTCGGGCCCGGTGCCCGGTCAGTACCCGGCGACCTCGTCCAGGCCGTGGCCGCGCAGCGGGACGAGGAAGCTGCGCTCGAACTCCACCACGACCTCTCCCGTGGACTTCGTCCCGGTGGTGCGGCAGCTGACGATGCCCTGCCCGGCACGGCTCTTGGACAGCCGCTTGGCGAGGGTCTCGGTCTCCGCGTAGAGGGTGTCGCCGGCGAACACCGGGTGGGTCATCCGGATTTTCTCCCAGCCGAGGTTGGCGATGGTGCGCCCGCTCGTCGAGCGGGCGGTCATCCCGCCGACGATGCTGAGTGTCACCAGGCTGGAGACGATCGGTCGCCCCCAGGGGGTGTGTTCGCTGTAGGCGGCGTCGATGTGCAGCGGGGCGTCGTTCATGCTCAGCATGCTCATCAGCACGTTGTCGAGCTCGGTGACGGTCCGCCCGGGGCGGTGCTCGACCACCTCGCCGACCTCGAACTCCTCGTAGTAGCGCCCGACCACCTCGCGGTAGCGGCGCTCGCCGATCCGCCGGTAGCCGACGGGTTCGGTTCCGTCCATCGTGGTTCCCCCAACTCCTGTTATTCGGCGGTGAGTTCCTTGACGTGGTTGGCGAACTCGCGGATCAGTCGCTCGTCCATGTCGGCGCGCATCATCAGTCGGAGCCCGGCCTCGCCCTTGGGCACGATCGGGAAGAACACCGCCGAGCTGTAGAAGCCGCGCTCGAAGAGCAGGGCGGACAGCTTGACCGCCCGCTCGGCGTCTCCGACGTCGACGCGGCGCACCGGCAGGCCGTTGCCCGCGAAGGTGGTCGGCAGCAGTTCGTCGAAGAGATCGATGTTGCGGTTCAACTTGGCCTGAAGCTCGCCCAGTTCCGGGGAGCGGTGGATGGCGGCACTGCCCAGCGAGGCGCCGACCAGCGGCAGGGCGACGTTCTGCGACCAGCCGACCGGGCCGGCGTGCCGGTGCAGGAACTCGAACTGCTCGCGGTTGCCGAGCATCGCGACGCCGCCGCCGGTGCCGAAGCCCTTGCCGAGGCTCGCGACGATGACCGTCAGCGGGTTCATCTCCAGTCGGGAGCGGACGAAGCCCTCGCCGCGCTCGCCCATGATGGACAGCGAGTGGGAGTCGTCGATGTAGAGGAACAGTCCGTAGCGGTCCTGGAGTTCGAGCAGCCCGTCGAGGGCCGCCGCGCCGCCCATCGAGTACGCGCCGTCGGCCACGTAGGCGACCCGCGGGTACTTGCGGCAGATGTCCTCGAGGTAGTTCAGGTCGTTGTGCGGGCAGGTCAGCACCAGCGACTCGTCCGCGCAGATCGGCTTCACGTACGCCATGCAGAAGTGGCAGAAGCGGTCGAAGACCATCACCCGGGGCCCGCCGCCGCTCTGACAGGTGCCGTCCAGGTGGCCGGAGGCGATCAGCGGCAGGATGCCGGCGGTGAGCGAGGTGCAGGACGCTCCCGGCAGGATGTGCGCGCCGAACAGCTCGCCCAGCTCCTCCTCCAGGCGGACCAGCAGGTTGTGCCGGATCCGGGTGGTGGAGGTGACCAGCCAGGTGCTGCGGGACTCGGCCAGCGCGTCCACCGCGGCGGCCGCGACCGAGGGGTGGTTGTTCAGTCCCAGGTAGGCACAGGAGACCATGTTGGCGAACTCGTGGCCGGTCTCGCGGACGATCAGCCGGTTGTTGGACTCCGAGTCCACCGTGATGCCGATCAGGCCGTTGGCGGCGGCCGCCTGCCAGACCGGGTCGGCGGCGGCCAGCATGGTCTCGGCGTTGCGGTACCGGCGCGGGCCCAGGATGGATTCTTCGGTCATGGTCACTTCTCCGTCGCGTGGTTCGGGGGGTCGGTGGGCAGGCGGCTTTCGGGCCGGGGTGGGTCGAACTGCTCGATCAGGCGCTGCGAGGCCTCGAAGAACGGCATGCCGACCATCACTCCGTCCACCACGGTGACCGAGCGGCCGTTCTCCAGACCGGCCGCGACCACCCGGCGGGCCCGTGCCAGCAGTTCCTCGTCCGGGCTGAACGTCTCGTTGATCAGCGCGAGTTGGCGCGGGTGGACGGCGATCTTGCCGCTGAACCCGAAGTCCCGGGCGAGCCCGGCCTCCCGGCTTAGCCCGGTCAGGTCGGTGACCTCGAAGAACGGCGCGTCCATCACCTCCACCCCCGCGGCGCGGGCGCTGTTGACCACCCGGGCGCGGGCATGGGCCAGGGCCTCCCAGGAGAGCCGGGCGCCGACCGCGAAGGCGTAGTCGGCCGAGCCGAAGACCAGCCCGCGCAGCCGGTGCCCGGCGGCCGCGATGGCGGGCGCGTGCTCGATGCCCAGCGGGGTCTCCACGACGGCCAGGAACTCCGTCTCCGGGCAGTCCGGACCGAGCGCGCCGGCGGCGATCTCGATGTCCCGGGGGGACTCCGCCATCGGGATCAGCACGAGGTCCGGCTTGACGCGGTACCGGGTGATGGCGATCAGGTCGCGCAGACCGTCCGGACCGGAAAGGGTGTTGATGCGCACCGCGCTGCGCGCGAGCTTGGTGGACGGGAGCGTGAAGAAATCCTCGGCGAGCCGGCGGGCCTCCTCCTTCCGGGCGGGTGGGACCGAATCCTCCAGGTCGACCATGGCGATGTCGGCCCCGGACTGGTGGCTCTTGCTGTACCGCTCCACCGCCATCGCGGGTGTGGACAGTAGGGAACGGCAGTACCGCGTGAACTTCATGGATATCTCCGAAGTCAGCGAAGGCTGCGGGTCCCGGTTCTATCCCACCGGCTTTGTTCAGCGCCGTGTGGCTGGACATTGAACATCAACTCGGAACAACCGACCCGCGCGCACCATTGTTTGACGCCAACCGCGCTGTGCATGATGAATTACCGGGGGATGGACACGAGACACGCGCGACGCGCGTGGGCGCGTGGGCACGCAAGGGTGTCAGGACACCGCTTCAACGAAGAAGGGGGCTGTAGTGCCGCGTCGGGAAAGTCCACTGGACCCGGGGGACGGGCCGCTGCTGCGGTTCGCGGGCGATCTGCGGGCCCTGCGGGAGCGCGCCGGAAGTCCGCCGTACCGCCAACTCGCCGTTCGGGCGCACTGTTCGGCGGCCAGCCTGTCGGTGGCCGCGGGCGGTCGGCGGCTGCCCAGCCTCGCCGTCACCCTCGCTTACGTGCAGGCCTGCGGCGGGGACGTGCGGGAGTGGCGGCACCGCTGGCAGTTGCTCGCTGCCGAACTGGCCGCGGACACCGCCGCCCGGCGGCGAGCCCAGGACGCCGGACGGGCTCCCTACCCCGGAGCCGCGGCGTTCGAGGCGGCCGACGCCGAGCGGTTCTTCGGCCGCGAGGCGATGCTGGACCGGCTGGTCGCGCTGCTGGCCGAACGGCGGCTGGTGATCCTCACCGGGCCGTCCGGGGTGGGGAAGTCCTCGCTGGTCAGAGCCGGTCTGCTGGACCGGCTCGGCGGGGCTCCCGCCGTGGGAGCGGCTGCCGGGAGGAGCGGGGCCAGGGGCGGAACGCGGCGGGCCCCGGCCGGTGGGGGTGCTGTCCCGGTGGCACTGCTGACGCCGGGTGAACGACCGATGGAGGCGTACGCGCTCGCGCTCGCCCGGCTCGGGCAGCGAGTCGGGGAGGCGACGCGCGGCGCGTCCGGAGCGCCGGCCGGTGACCCGGTGTTGGTGGTGGACCAGGGGGAGCAACTGCGCACCCGCTGCCGGGACGCCGCCGAGCGGGCGCGCTTCCTGGACGCCTTGGTGGCGACGGCCTCGGGCGGTTCGGGCGAGGCCCTGGCCGAGCTGCCGGCGCCGGTGCCGGCCCGGTGCCGGGTGGTGCTGGTGGTCCGCTCGGACCACAGCGGGCCGCTGTTCGCCGAGCACCCGGGGCTGGCCGACGCCGGTCGCCACGGGGTGCTGTCGGTGGGGCGCCCGGCGCCGGACGAGCTGCGGCGGGCGATCACCGAACCGGCGTTGCGGGCCGGCTGCACCGTCGAGGGCGCCCTGCTGGCCGTCCTCATCTCGACCGCCGCGCAACAGCCTGGCGCGCTCCCGCTGTTGTCGGCGGCGCTGCTGGAGACCTGGCGCAGGCGAAGCGGCAACGCGCTCACCCTGGCCGGGTTCCAGGCCACGGGAGGTTTCGAGGGCGCGCTGGCCCGGACGGCGGAGGCGCTGTACAACGGGCTGGAGGCGTCCGACCGGACGCGGGCGCAGGCGGTATTCCTGCGGCTCGGTGGGGAGTTGCTCGGTGCCCGTGAGGACCCCGCCGGTGGCGGGACGGCACTGGGCGACGCGCTGACGCCTGGCGGTGAGCTGGTGTCGGGCGGCGACGAGGGCACCCGCAGGCCGGTGCGGCGGGCCGAGCTCGACGATCCCGGCGTACCGGAGGTGATGGAACGGCTGGTCCGGGCGCGGCTCGTGGTGGTGGACCGGGACACCGTCGAGCTGTCCCACCACGCGCTCCCGCAGGCCTGGCCCAGGCTGCGCGGATGGCTGGCGGAGGGCCGCGAGGGGCTGGGGGAGCAGCGCAGGCTCACCGCGGCCGCGCGGGGTTGGGCGTCCGCCGACCGGGACCCTGAACTGCTGTACCGGGGCGTCCGATTGGACCAGCTCCGGCGGCGGGTGGCGGCCGGCGAGCTGGTCCCGGCCGGCGTTGAGCGGGCGTTCCTGGCGGCCTCGGCGCGGGCGGCCGCCGCCGACCGGCGCCGGGCGCAGCGCCAGAACCTGGCGGTGGCCGGGGTCGCCATGGCGAGTGGGGCGCTGCTGGCCCTGGCGGGCGGGAACCGGATCCGTCGGGCCTGGCGGTGGTGAGCGCCGGGCCGCGCGCGGTGCGGCCGGTCGTTCCCGCGAGCGTCTCGTTCGGGCCGTCACCCGGGTATTGATCAGTGTCGGAATGGGGGAGTTGAACAACAGGAGGATCAACCGTCGGTTCGTCGCGGCGGCGTATTCGGTGCCGATCACGGTCCTTGCGCCGCCGTCGGCCGGGCGGGTAGCTTGACGGTCGATCCCGGCCCGTCGAAAGGCGAATTCGGCTGCTCGGTCGGTGATTTCCCGTACGCCGTGATCGGCCCAGAAGCGGTCCGGCGATCAATCCGTACCGATTTCCGTTGCCGGTTCCGCTGTGTTCGGCGACCTCGCTCCGTCAGCGGCTGACGGCCGTTCGGCGCTCACCCCGCCCGGCCGTCCTGCCGTGCACTTCAAAAGCCGTCGCGTTCGCCGCCGTATCCGCGTTTCCCTAAACCCGTGTCAAGGGGGAGTCATGTCCAATTCGGCCCGTCCGGTCCACAGCTGGGACGAGTTCACCACACTGCGGGAGGTCGTGGTCGGCACCGCCGTCGGCGCCCGGCTGCCCGAGCAGACCGAGCCGTCCTCCTGGCTGTCCTGCTTTCCGAAGACCAGCGCCGTCGACCTCGCCTCCATCGAGGTCGGCCCCTACTCGCAGCAGGTCGTGGAGGAGACGGAGGAGGACCTGGACGCGCTGGTGGCCACCTTGCGGGGCCTCGGCGTCACCGTCCACCAGCCCGAAGTGATCGACCACGCGGCCGAGTTCTCCTCCCCGCTCTGGACGGCCGACGGCGGTTTCCACTCCTACTGCCCGCGGGACCTGACCCTGGTGGTCGGCGAGACGGTGATCGAGGTGGCGAGCCCGATGCGACAGCGCTACTTCGAGGTCTTCGGGCTGCGCGGACTCTTCCAGGACTACCTGCGCCGCGGCGCGCGCTGGCTGGCCGCTCCCAGGCCGCAACTGAGGGACGAGCTCTTCGAGTTCGACGCGGACGGGCTGCCGCGGCTGGGCGAGGCCGAGCCGGTCTTCGACGCCGCGAACGTGCTGCGGCTCGGCCGGGACGTGTTCTACCAGGTCTCCCGCAGCGGGAACGAACTCGGCCTGCGGTGGCTGGAGTCCACCCTCGGCCTGCTCGGCGACGGCGGCCTGCGACTGCACCCGCTGCGGGACATCTACGGCTACACCCACATCGACAGCACCATCGCGCTGCTGCGGCCGGGGCTGGTGCTGCTCAACCCGGAGCGGATCAGCCCGGAGACCGTCCCGGAGGCGCTGCGGGGCTGGGACATCCTGTGGTGCCCGCCGGCCGAGCCCTCCGGTGACATGCCCGAGCACGCGCTCAGCGAGAGCTGGATCAGCATGAACCTGCTGATGGTCTCCCCGGACACGGCGATCGTCGAGTCGGGCCAGGAGAGCCTGATCAAGCTGCTGGAGCACTCCGGGATCACCGTCCTGCCGCACCGGCTGCGGCACTCCCGGGTGCTCGGAGGCGGCTTCCACTGCGTCACCCTGGACATCCGGCGCGACGGCGGGCCGGAGGACTACCTGTCCTGATCCGTCGACGCCGTGAGGCCGGTGCCGCCCGGTCGCCGTCGCGACCGGACGGCACCGGCCCCGTCGTCCCGCCCGGGCCGCGGTCGGTAATGTCGTTGTCCGGCGCCCCGCGGCTCAGGACCGGACGGCCGTGCCCGCCCAGGCGCGGTTGCCGAGCAGGGTCTTGATGTCCGAGGCGAGCCCGTTGTCGGGGTTCACCCGGAAGCCGAGCTCGTAGAGGGTGTTCTTGTCCCAGTTGGTGGTCAGCAACCGCACCGGGACGTCGCCCGGGTGGGCCTGGAGGGCGAGTTTGAGTTCGGCGACCGTCTCGGGGGTGATCCGGGCGGCCGGGACGGTGATCTGGACCGGTGGCTTGGTGCCGAGTTCGGCGGAGGAGACGTCGAGGGTGGTGATCTCCTGCCCGAAGACGCTCAGCGACCCGTCGCGCTCGTTGAGGCGGCCGCGGACCGAGATCACGTTGTCCTCGATCATCTGCTCGGCCATCAGGTTGTAGGTCGCGGGGAAGAACAGCACCTCGACCGAGCCGTCACGGTCGGCGACGGTGATGATCGCCCAGGCGTTGCCGGCCTTGTTGATCCGCCGGTCGACCGCGGTGATCAGGCCGGACAGTCGGACCTCGCCCTCGGAGCGGCCGGAGCCGAGGAGTTCGGCGATGGAGATGTCGCGGTTCTGGGAGAGGATGTGCTCGGCGCCGTCGAGTGGGTGGCTGGAGACGTAGAGGCCGAGCATCTCGCGTTCCAGGGAGAGGAGTTGGCGGCGGGGCCACTCCTGCTCGGTGAGCTGGAAGTCCAGCCCGATGCCCGGGCCGCCGCTGTCGCCGGAGTCCAGGGCGCCGAACAGGTCGTCCTGCCCGATGGCCTGCTGCTTCTTCACCCCGGTGACGGCGTCGATCGCGCTCTCGTGCACGGTGCTGAGCGAGAGCCGGGTGTGGCCGAGCGAGTCGAAGGCTCCGGCCTTGACCAGGGAGTCGACGGTGCGCTTGTTGCAGACCACGAGCTCGACCTTGTCCAGGAAGTCGGCGAAGGAGGTGTACTTGCCCTTCTCGTCGCGGGTGCGCACCAGCGAGTCGATCACCGGCACGCCGACGTTGCGGACGGCCTTGAGGCCGAAGCGGACGTCGCTGCCGACGGCGGTGAAGTCGACCACCGACTCGTTGACGTCGGGGGAGAGGATCTTGATGCCCATCTGCCGGCACTCGGCCAGGTAGACCGCCATCTTGTCCTTGTCGTCGGCGACGGAGGTGAGCAGCGCGGCCATGTACTCGGCGGGGTAGTTGGCCTTCAGGTAGGCGGTCTGGTACGAGACCAGGCCGTACGCGGCGGAGTGCGACTTGTTGAACGCGTAGCCGGCGAACGGGACCAGGACGTCCCAGACCGCCTTGACGGCCTCGTCGGAGTAGCCGCGCTCGCGACAGCCGGCCTGGAAGGGGATGAACTCCTTCTCCAGGACCTCCTTCTTCTTCTTGCCCATGGCCCGGCGCAGCAGGTCGGCCTGGCCGAGCGAGTAGCCGGCGAGGACCTGCGCGGCGCGCTGGACCTGCTCCTGGTAGACGATCAGGCCGTAGGTGGGGCCGAGGACGTCCGCGAGCGGGGCCTCCAGCTCGGGGTGGATCGGGACGATCTCCTGCTGGCCGTTCTTGCGCAGCGCGTAGTTGGTGTGCGAGTTCATGCCCATCGGGCCCGGCCGGTACAGCGCCGAGACGGCGGAGATGTCGGCGAACTCGGTGGGTTTCATCAGCCGGAGCAGGGCGCGCATCGGCCCGCCGTCGAGCTGGAAGACACCGAGGGTGTCGCCGCGGGCGAGCAGGTGGTAGGTGGTGGGGTCGTCCAGCGGGACGTCCTCGATGGAGACGTCGACGCCCCGGTTGGCCTTGATGATCTTGATGCAGTGATCGATGATGCCAAGGTTCCGCAGGCCCAGGAAGTCCATCTTGATCAGGCCCATGGCTTCGCAGGACGGGTAGTCGAAGCCGGTGATGATCACCCCGTCCTTGTCCCGCATGTGCAGCGGGATCAGGTCGAGCAGCGGGGTGGAGGACAGGATGACGGCGGCGGCGTGCACGCCGGTGCCGCGGATGAGGCCCTCGATGCCCCGCCCGGTGTCGATGATCTTCCTGACGTCCGACTCGTTCTCGTAAAGCGCCCGGATCTCGGTGCCCTCGTTGTAGCGGGGGTGCTTCTCGTCGAACAGGTCGGCCAGCGGCACACCCTTGCCCATGACGTCCGGGGGCATCGCCTTGGTGATCCGGTCGCCCATCGAGAACGGGTAGCCGAGGATACGGTTGGCGTCCTTCACGGCGGCCTTGGCCTTGATCGTGCCGAAGGTGTTCACCTGGGCCGTGTAGGCGGCGCCGTACTTCTCGGTCACATAGCGGACCATCTGGTCCCGCTGGCGGTCGTCGAAGTCGATGTCGACGTCCGGGGGGTTGATCCGCTCGGGGTTGAGGAAGCGCTCGAACAGCAGGTCGTGCTCCAGCGGGTCCAGCTGGGTGATCCCGGTCAGGTAGGCGACCATCGAGCCGGCCGCCGAACCGCGGCCCGGGCCGACCGGGATTCCGTTGTCCCGTCCGTACTGGCAGATGTCGGCGACCACGAGGAAGTAGGCGTCGAACCCCATCGGGGTGATCACGCCCATCTCCAGCTCGATCCGGTCCAGCACCTCCTGGCTGGGGTTGTCCCCGTAGCGGTGCTTCAGGCCGATCTCGATCTTCTTGCGCAGGAACGAGGCCTGGGTCTCGCCCTCGGGCACGTCGAACTGAGGCATCCGGTCGACGTAGGTGAAGACCTCCTCGTACGACTCGATCCGCTCGGCGATCGCGAGCGTGTTGTCGCAGGCCTCCGGCAGCTCACGGAACAGCTCGCGCATCTCGGCGGCGGTCTTCACGTAGTAGCCGGTGCCCTGGAACTTGAACCGGTTCGGGTCGTCCTTGTTCTTGCCCACGCCGACGCAGAGCAGGCTGTCGTGGGCGTCGGCCTGGTCGGCGGTCACGTAGTGGGAGTCGTTGGTGGCCAGCAGCGGGATGTTCAGCTGCTTCGCGAGCCGGAGCAGGTCGGCGCGGACCTCGCGCTCGATGTCCAGGCCGTGGTCCATCAGCTCCAGGAAGTAGTTCTCCTTGCCGAAGATGTCCTGGTAGGCGGCCGCGGCCTTGACCGCCTCCTCGTACTGGCCCAGCCGCAGCCGGGTCTGCACCTCGCCGGAGGGGCAGCCGGTGGTGGCGATGATGCCGTCCGCGTGCGTGGCGATCAGCTCACGGTCCATTCGGGGCTTCATGTAGTAGCCCTCCATCGACGCGAGCGAGGAGAGCCGGAAGAGGTTCCGCAGACCGGTCGGGTTCCGCGCCCACATCGTCATGTGGGTGTAGCGGCCGCCGCCGGAGACGTCCTTGCCGCCCTCGCCGTCGGCGCCGGTCGGGCGCTGGCCGCCGGGCGACCAGAACACCTGCTTCTTCTCGAAGCGCGAGCCCGGTGCGACGTACGCCTCGATGCCGATGATCGGCTTCACGCCGGTCTTCGCGGCCGCGTGGAAGAACTCGTACGCGCCGAACATGTTGCCGTGGTCGCTCATCGCGATGGCGGGCATGCCCTGTCTCTCCGCCTCGGCGAACAGCTTGCCGTTCTTCGCCGCCCCGTCCAGCATCGAGTACTCGGTGTGGACGTGCAGGTGCGTGAAGCTGGCGGACACGGGGCTGTGCTCCTCGGACGGGTCTCGGGAAACGAAGCCGCCCACGCTAGCGGGTCGGCGCGGACGACGCGCCGGGGCGGGCGCCCGTGTCGGCGACCTTGACGCGTCCTTCCCGTCTTCTTGACGGGGTGTTGACCCTGCTCCGCCCGGGCTTCTCCGCCGACGACTGGCCCGCGCCCGTCGTCACCTGCGTCTTCCCCGGCGTCCACGCCCGGCTCGGCGCGTTCGGCCACAGGGCGGCGGCGAGGGTGTCCTCGTGGCGGCAGGTGGGGTCACTTTCAGGTCATCCGGGGTCACGCCACGGTCGCCGAACCCGGCCGTACCGGTACCGGCCACCCTGCTGGGTGGAGTGTCACCGGACGGGCCCGCTGGCCGCGTGGTCCGGGCTCGCGGGAGACTGGGTGAGGAGAGGGGTGCCGCGATGGGTGAAGGACTGGGACCCCGGGTGCCGGGTGAGGTGGAGCGGTATCTGTCGGTGGCCGAGCACGGGCTGATCGGCGACCTGCGGACCGTGGCGCTGGTGGGCACGGATGGGACGATCGACTGGTACTGCTGTCCGTCGTTCGACGCGCCGAGTGTGTTCGGGGCGATTCTGGATGCGGATCGGGGCGGGGCGTTCGAGCTGGCGGCGGCCGTGCCGGGCCGGACCAGGCAGTTCTACTTCCCCGACACCAATGTGCTGATCACCCGTTTTCTCACCGAGGACGGCGTCGGTGAGATCCAGGACTTTATGCCGATCGTCGGCGGTCATGTGGCGGGTGAGACCGGGCGGCATCGGCTGATTCGGCGGGTGGTGTGCGTGCGGGGTTCGCTGCCGTTCCGGGCGCGGGTCGCGCCGCGGTTCGGTTACGGGGCGCAGCCGCACGTGGTGCGGCGGCAGGGGGACGGCCTGGCGATCTTCGAGTCCGGCGCGCTGTCACTCGCGCTCACCTCCACGGTGGCGTTCGAGTGCGACGAGCTGGACGTGACCGCCGAGTTCAAGCTCAGCCAGGGCGAGACGGCGGTGTTCGCGCTCGACCGGGTCGACGGCGGCGTGTCGCCGAGGGGCTGCGCCCACCACGAGGCGGAGGTGGAGTTCAAGGCCACGGTGGCGTTCTGGCGGGGGTGGCTGGCGCAGAGCCGGTACCGAGGGCGGTGGCGGGAGATGGTTCACCGCTCGGCGCTGACGCTCAAACTGCTCACCTATGCCCCGACCGGCGCGATGGTGGCCGCGCCGACCACCAGCCTGCCAGAACGGATCGGTGGCGAACGCAACTGGGACTACCGCTACTTGTGGGTACGGGACGCCGCGTTCTGCGTGTACGCGTTGCTGCGGCTGGGCTTCACCGGCGAGGCCGAGGCGTTCATGGGCTTCCTGACCGCCCGGATCGACCGGGACGGGACCCGGCCCTCCGGCCCGTTGCAGATCATGTACGGCATCGACGGCCGCTCCGACCTGCCCGAGCGCGAGCTCCGGCACCTGGAGGGCTACCGGGGGTCCGCTCCGGTGCGGGTCGGCAACGCGGCCGTCGACCAGCTCCAGCTCGACATCTACGGCGCCCTGCTGGACTCCGTCTACCTGTACGACAAGTGGGGTCAGCCGATCTCCAGCGAGCAGTGGGACGCCGTGTGCGCCGTGGTCGACTGGGTCTGTGCCAACTGGGACCAGCCCGACGAGGGCGTGTGGGAGACCCGCGGCGGGCGCAAGAGGTTCCTCTACTCCCGCCTGATGTGCTGGGTGGCGATCGAACGGGCCGTCCGGATCGCCCGGCGCCGCGGCCTGCCGGCCGACCTGGTGCGCTGGGGTGCCGCGCGTGATGCCGTCTACCGGCGGATCATGGACCGGGGCTGGTCCGCGGAGCGCAGGGCGTTCGTCCAGCACGAGGACGATCAGGTGCTGGACGCCGCGGTGTTGATGATGCCGCTGGCCAAGTTCATCGCACCCACCGACCCCAAGTGGCTTTCCACGCTGGACGCGCTCAGCGCCGACCTGGTCTCCGACTCGCTGGTCTACCGGTACGACCCGCAGGCCAGCCCGGACGGCCTGATCGGCGAGGAGGGCACCTTCTCGATCTGCTCCTTCTGGTACGTCGAGGCCCTCACCCGGGCCGGCCGCCTGGACGAGGCCCGGCTCGCCTTCGAGAAGATGCTCACCTACGCCAACCACCTCGGCCTGTACGCCGAGGAGATCAGCCACACCGGCGAGCAACAGGGCAACTTCCCGCAGGCGTTCACCCACCTCGCGCTGATCAGTGCCGCCTACAACCTCGACCGCACCCTGGGCTGACGACTGACAGAGTCTGGCCGGCGCACGGCGGCGCGGAGCGCACGGTCGGCCAGGAGGCGGCCTTCAGCGCTCGCCCTTGGGGGCGGCAAACCGGCGGCCAATCCCCTGACCGGATGATGCGGAGCGTTCGCACGGGAGGGGGGAGGTTTGGCGGGTCGGCCGGGGAGTCTTGTATGGTTCCTCGCGAATCATCCAGAGGGGTGGAGGGACCGGCCCTACGAAGCCCCGGCAACTCCCCGGTCGACTCGGTGTGCGAAGTACGCGCCGCGCCGTCCGGGATCAGTGCCAACTCCGGCCTGTCGCCAACGTGGCGCGGGAAAGATGAGGAGACACGGTGCTCTCTGTGCTGTCCTTCGCCCGGGCGCTTCCCGCCCCGGCCCTTTCGCGTACCCGTCTCGTGCCCGGCGCAGGCAATCGGCCGACTTCTCAGGCCCGTTCTCGCTGACCACCCCCCGCTCCCCGCGGGGAGCCTCCGTGAGCGGAACCCACCTGCTGCTCACGGGGTTTGAGACTGGAGTACCCATCCATGGAGAACACGAGCGGCGTCGGCGTGCTCGACAAGGTCACCTCGATCCTCGGCACCCTGGAGGCAGGTCCCGCCACGCTGGCCGGGCTCGTCGCCGCCACCGGCCTGGCGCGGCCCACCGCCCACCGGCTCGCCGTCGCACTGGAACACCACCGTCTGGTCGGCAGGGACCTGCAGGGCCGGTTCGTCCTGGGCCCCCGGCTCGGGGAGCTCTCGGCGGCGGCCGGTGAGGACCGGCTGCTGGCGGCCGCCGGCTCGGTCCTCATCCACCTGCGCGACGTCACCGGCGAGAGCGCACAGCTCTACCGCCGCCAGGGCGAGGTCCGCATCTGCGTGGCCGCCGCCGAGCGGCTCTCCGGCCTTCGCGACACCGTCCCCGTCGGCGTCACCCTCCCCATGAAGGCCGGCTCCGCCGCCCAGATCCTGCTCGCCTGGGAGGAACCTGAGCGGCTCCACCGCGGCCTCCTGGGCGCCCGCTTCACCGCCACCGCCCTCAGCGGCGTACGGCGCCGCGGCTGGGCCCAGTCCGTCGGCGAGCGCGAGCCCGGCGTGGTCTCCGTCTCCGCGCCCGTCCGCGGCCCGTCCAACCGGGTCGTGGCCGCCGTCTCCGTCTCCGGCCCGATCGAACGCCTCACCCGCCACCCCGGCGCGCACTTCTCCCAGGCCGTCGTCGAGGCGGCCAACCGCCTCACCGAAGCCCTGCGCCACCCCTGACCGACCCGTCGCCCTGGCGGCCCCCGGCTGATCGTCGGAAACGATCAATCATGCTGGGGAATCGCCGATGTCCGGTCGGGGAAGGCGGCGAGGAGGGCGAGCCAGAGCTGGAAGCGGTCCTGCATGGACTGCAGTGATCGGCCGGTGAGGCGCTCGATCTGGTCCAGCCGGTAGCGGACGGTGTTGCGGTGGACGTACAGCCGGTCGGCGACCGCCTGGACCGAGCAGTCCGCGGCCAGGTAGGCGTGCAGGGTCGTGACGAGATCGGCGTTGTTGGTCCCGTCGAACCGGGTGAGCGGGCGCAGCACCTCGGCGGCGAGTTGCTTCAACGGCAGGTCGGGGCTGGAGAGCAGCAGGCGGGGCAGGAGGCGAGCGGGCGAATCACGACGTCGCTGCCCCGCCGCTGCGGCGGGGTGGCATGCGGCAGGCGGCCTCCGTCCTGCACCGGCACGCCAGGCTGCGGCTGGCGCTGCTACTGGCGGCGCCGATGGCCTGGCTGGTGCTCGCCTACCTGGGCTCGCTCGCCGTCCTGTTCCTCTCGGCCTTCTGGACGGTCGACGACTTCACCTACGACATCGTCCGAATCCGGAACACCGCCAACTTCCACACCGTCCTCACCGAGCCGGTCTACCGGACGATCGCCCTGCGCACCCTCGGCATCGCCGCCGCGGTCACGGTGGTCGACGCCGTGGTGGCGTTCCCGATGGCCTTCTACATGGCCCGGATCGCCCGGCCGCGCACCCGCAAGCTCCTGGTGGTCGCCGTACTGACCCCGCTCTGGGCCAGCTACCTGGTCAAGGCGTACGCCTGGCGCGTCATCTTCAGCCGGGGCGGCGTGCTCGACTGGCTCGGCAAACCGTTCGGCTTGTCGAGCCCCGGGTACGGCACGGCGGCGGTCATCGCCGTCCTGGCCTACCTGTGGCTGCCGTACATGATCCTGCCGGTCTACGCGGGACTCGAGAACCTGCCGACCAACCTCCTTGACGCCTCGGCCGATCTGGGCGCCTCGGCCGGGCGGACCTTCCGCTCAGTGGTCCTTCCGCAGGTCTTGCCCTCGGTGTTCGCCGGGTCGGTCTGCACCTTCTCGCTGAGCCTCGGCGACTACATCGCCGTACGGATCGTCGGTGGGAAGACGCAGGTGCTGGGCACCGCGATCGCCGACAACGTGACGCTCAACCTGCCACTGGCTGCCGTGCTGTCCTGCGTACCCGTGGTGGTGATCGTCGGCTACCTGCTCGCCGTGCGCCGGACCGGCGCCCTGGACTCTCTGTAGGAGTCGAACACCAGTGATCCTCTCCCGCCGTGCCCGGATCGCGCTGCGCGCGGCCGTGGCCGCCGGCCTCGCCGTCGTCTACCTGCCGCTGCTGCTGGTCCTGCTCAACTCGGTCAACCGGGACCGCTCCTTCGCCTGGCCGCCGACCGGACTCACCGCCGAGTGGTGGGTGCGGGCCTGGCAGTCCGAGGGCGCCCGCAGCGCGCTCGTCACCTCACTGCAGGCGGGAGCGGGGGCCACCCTGGTGGCCCTGGTCCTGGGAACGATGACCGCATTCGCGGTCCAGCGCTGCCGGTTCTTCGGTCGGCAGACGGTGTCGTTCCTGGTGATCCTGCCGATCGCACTGCCCGGCATCGTCACCGGCATCGCGCTCAACGCCGCGTTCCGCACCGTGCTCGGCCCGGCGGGCATCGGGTTCGGCATGCTCACCGTCATCATCGGGCACGCCACCTTCTGCATCGTCGTGGTCTTCAACAACGTCATCGCCAGGCTGCGCCGGATGTCGCCCTCCGCCGAGGAGGCCTCGGCCGACCTCGGCGCGCACACCTTCCAGACCTTCCGGTACGTCACCTTCCCGGCGGTGCGGTCGGCGCTGCTGGCGGGCGGGTTGCTGGCGTTCGCACTCTCCTTCGACGAGATCGTGGTGACCACCTTCACCGCCGGCCCCGGCGTCCAGACCCTGCCGATCTGGATCTACGCCAACCTGGCCCGGCCCAACCAGGCCCCGGTGGTCAACGTCGTGGCCGCAGTCCTGGTGCTGCTCTCCGTGGTGCCGGTCTACTTGGCCCAGCGGCTGTCCGCCGACAGCCCCGGAGGGCGGCTGTAGCCGCGGGTGAAGCGGCTGGAGCGCCTCCCCCGGCCGGGCCAACTGCGGTTCGGTGCAGGGGGCCTGGGCCTACGGTCCGCCCTGCCACAGGGCGCGCTCGACGGTGCGCAGGGCGGTGGCCGACTGCTCCCAACCGTGCCACCAGAACAGTCCGCCGTCCTGGCTTGCCTCAGCGGCGAGGGTTGTCAGGTGGGCCCACGGGCCGGCCGGGATGCCGAACCGCGGTCGGGCGCGGGAACGGTGCGTCGCCGGCGGCCCGTCCGGTGCCGTGGAGCATCGGGTGCAGGGTGATCGGGTCGAGCGGCAGGGTGAGGTCGGCGGACGGTAGGAGGTCCGGGCCGTCCTGCCACCTGAGGCACCGGCCGCTCAACTCGCCCTTGGGGGCGGCCGGTCCGTCGAGCGTGACGCCGTCCTTCAGCTGGTACGGACTGCTGGTGGTGGCCCTGGTCGCGCTGGACGGGCGCTGGGAGTGGCTGGCGGTTCCCGCGGCCGGCCAGGTGCTCCACCCGGTCGGCGGAGAGGACGCCCAGCGCGTCGCCTACGGGGGCCGCCCTGGCCCGTGTGCTCGTGGTGCCGGTGTTGCGCCGTCTCATGACTGCCGGGCCGGCCCGCCCGACCCGTGAGGCGCGGCCGGAGATGACGAAAGTCTGACGGGACGCCCCCGGCCCTGGCCGTCGCCGGGGCGGACCTGGTCGAATCGTCCCGTGAACAGTGGAAACGAAGAGGGCAGGGGCACCCCGGTCGGACGCCGGGTGGTGCTCGGCCTGCTCGGGCTCGGCGCGCTCGGGGTGGCCGCCGGGCCGTACCTGCAGCGGGCCGAGTCGGCGCTGGCGGAACGGGATCCGAGCGGCCTGTCCGGGCTGCTGCCGGGCAACAACGGCTTCCGGTACTACTCGGTGGTGACCTCCGTCCCCGAACGGAACGCGGGCGACTACACCCTCACCGTGGACGGACTGGTGGAGCGCCCCGCCACCCACCGACTGCCAGACCTGCAGGCGATGCCGCAGCGGCGGCTGGTCAAGGACGTCCAGTGCGTCACCGGGTGGCGGGTGCCGGACACCCCGTTCGAAGGGGTGCCGCTGGCCCACCTCCTCGACGCCGCCGGGGTGAAGCCGGAAGCCAAGGCCGTACGCTTCAGCTGCTTCGACGGCGCGTACACCGAGAGCCTCACCCTGGAGCAGGCCCGGCGGGACGACGTGCTGGTCGCGCTGCGCATGCAGGACAACCCGATCGCGCACGACCACGGCGGGCCGGTGCGGCTGTACGTCGCGCCGATGTACTTCTACAAGTCCGCGAAGTGGCTCTCCGGCATCACCGTCACCGGCTCGGTCGAGCCGGGCTACTGGGAGCAGAACGGATACGACGTCGACGCCTGGGTCGGCCGGTCGAACGGGAGGGACGATGCGCCCACGAGCTGAACTGGTCCTCCGCTTCTCCCGGGCCGAGCGCTGGGTGCACCGGACCACCGCCGCACTGATCGGCGTCTGCCTGGCCACCGCCGCCTGCCTCTACCTCGCGCCGCTCGCCGAACTGGTCGGCAACCGGCCGCTGGTCGTCACCGTGCACGTGTGGTGCGGTCTGGCGCTGCCGGTGCCGCTGCTGCTCGGGCTCGCCTCCCGGGCGATGCGGGCGGACGTCGCCCGGCTGAGCCGGTTCACCCCGGCGGACTGGCAGTGGCTGCGGGCCGTCCGCGCCCGGGCCGCCCACCGGCCGGCCGGGAAGTTCAACGCCGGACAGAAGCTGTACGCGCAGTGGACGCTCGGATCGATGCTGGTGATCGTCGGCACCGGGCTGCTGATGTGGCTCACCCACCTCGCACCGCCGTCCTGGCGGACCGGCGCGACCTTCGTGCACGACTGGCTGGCCGCCGCCATCGCGGTCGTGGTCGCCGGGCACGTCCGGATGGCCTGGCGGGACCGGGAGGCGCGGCTCGGGATGCGGACCGGGCTGGTGGAGCGGAGCTGGGCCGCGCGCGAGCACCCGCAGTGGCAGGCCGGACAGGATCAGCCGGCGGTGGGGATCGGCGCCAGCGAGTCGGCGGAGTAGGCGACCACGCCGGCTGGCATGCCGAGGTGGTCCAGCCGGGCGACCCGCCGCTCGCTGCCCCAGCGGGTGGCCCGGAGCCAGCCGAGCACCGTGGACCAGTGAGGCGGCTTTCACCGGCTGGGCAGCAGTGGCTCCCACACATCACGCTCGGCCGTCGCCGACCAGACCACGTCCCCGTGGCCGTAGCCCGGAACCACCCGGTAGTCGACCCGGGCGCCGCCCCGGCGGATGAGCCGGGCGCCGAGGTCGTGGTCCCCGCGTCCGAACTCGGCGTCCACCCACACCACGTCGGCCCGGATCGTGGCCCAGTCGATCCGGTGGACCTCCGTCAGACCGGCCCAGACCGCCGCCAGGTCGCGCAGCAGCGCCGTCGGTTGCAGGTTGCTGCCGAGGCGGGCGATCGCCTCGGCCCAGACGGCGAGCGGCGTGTGCTCCAGGGCGAAGCGGTCCTGAACCGCGCACTTACGGAAGTGCTACGTCCGCGCGGCCGGGGCCGTCCGGGGGATCTCACGGAACTCAGACGTGGGCCCCCGGCGCGCACCGGCCGCGGTCGCCGCCTCGTATCCTCGCCGAGATGAACGAGAGCCCCGCCATCGCCGGACCACCCCGTCCCGGCCGCATCCTGGTGATCGATGACGACCCGACCGTGGCCGAGGTGGTCGCCGGCTACCTCACCCGGGCCGGTCACCACGTCGACCGCGCCGCCGACGGCCCGCAGGGGCTCGCCCTGGCCCGTGCCCACCGCCCGGACCTGCTGGTCCTGGACCTCATGCTCCCCGGCATCGACGGCCTGGAGATCCTGCGCAGGCTGCGCGCCGGCGCGGACGGCGCCGACCCGCCGGTGGTGCTGCTCACCGCCAAGGGTGACGAGACCGACCGCATCCTCGGCCTGGAACTGGGCGCGGACGACTACGTCACCAAGCCGTTCAGCCCGCGCGAACTCGTCCTGCGGGTCCAGTCGGTGCTGCGCCGCTCCCGGGCGTCCGCGCCCGCGCAGCCTCCCGCGGGGCAGCTGGTCTCCGGTGACATCGCGCTCGACCCGCAGGCCCGCCGGGCGCACCGCGGCGGCCGCGAACTTCTCCTGACGCTCAGGGAGTTCGACCTGCTGGCGTTCCTCCTGCGGCACCCGCAGACGGTGTTCTCCCGGCAGGAGCTGATGGAGCGCGTGTGGGGCTGGGACTTCGGCGACCTCTCCACGGTCACCGTCCACATCCGCCGGCTGCGCGAGAAGGTCGAGCACGACCCCGCCGCGCCGGCGCTGATCACCACCGTCTGGGGTGTCGGCTACCGCTACGACCCGGCGACGGGGGAGCAGGACGGCCCGGAGTGAAGGACCTGCTGCTGATCGCCCTGTTCGCCGCGCTCGGCGCCGGCGGGGCGGGCCTGCTCGGCTGGGCGGCCGTCCGGCTGCTGCGCCGGCGCTCGCTCGCGCTGTCGCTGTTCTGCGTCGCCGCCGTCACCGTTCTGGCGGTGACCTCAGGGACCTTCGCCGTCGCCCAGGCGATGTTCCTGTCCCGGCACGACCTCGGGGTGGTGATCACGGTGCTGGCGATGGCCTCGGTGGTGTCGCTGGCGACCGCCGCACTGCTCGGACGTCAGGTCGCGGCCGGGGGAAGAGCGCTGACCGCGGCCGCCCGGACCGTCGGAAGCGACACCGGGTTCACCGCGCCCGAGCCCCCGCTCGGCCTGGAGTTGGCCCAGCTCAGTGCGGAACTCGCCGCCACCAGCGCCCGGTTGGCCGAGTCCAGGTCCCGCGCCCGGGCCCTGGACGGCTCCCGGCGGGAGTTGATCGCCTGGATCTCGCACGACCTGCGCACCCCGCTCGCGGGCCTGCGCGCCATGGCGGAGGCGCTGGAGGACGGCGTCGCCGAACATCCCCAGCAGTACCTGCAGCGGATGCGCACCGAGGTCGAGCGGCTGACCGGGATGGTGGACGACCTGTTCGAGCTCTCCCGCATCCAGGCGGGGGCGTTGGCCCTGTCGCTGTCCCGGGTGTCCGTCTACGACCTCGTCGACGACGCGCTGGCCGGGGCCCACCCGCTGGCCCGGCAGCGTGGCGTCCGGCTGGAGGGCCGACAGGTCGCCGCCGAACCCGTCGAGGTGGACAGCGGCGAGATCACCCGGGTGCTCGGCAACCTCCTGGTCAACGCGATCCGCTCGACCCCCGAGGACGGCGTGGTGGCCGTCTCCGCCCGCCGGGAGGCGGACGAGGTGGTGCTCTCGGTCACCGACGGGTGCGGCGGCATCCCGGAGCAGGACCTGCCCCGGGTGTTCGAGACGGGCTGGCGCGGCAGCCCCGCCCGCACGCCCCGCCCGGCCGACCCGGGTGCCCCGGGGGAGCGGGGTGACGGCGGGGGCAGCGGCGCCGGACTTGGGCTGGCCATCGTGCGCGGCATCGTGGAGGCCCACGCCGGCCGTGCCCGGGTCAGCAACACCGCCGGGGGCTGCTGCTTCGAGATCGTCCTCCCCGCTGCCCGGAGCTGACCGCCCGGAGCTGACCGCCCGGGGACCGCTCCGGCGTTACTCGGTGGCTCCGCTACTCCGCTACTCCGCGACGAGCACCGCGACCCCGGTCACCCGGTCGGCGGCGAGGTCCGCGAGCGCCGTGTCCGCCTGCCGCAGCGGGTAGCGGCGCACACGC
Source organism: Kitasatospora sp. NPDC001159 (assembly GCF_053598235.1). Taxonomy (NCBI): domain Bacteria; kingdom Bacillati; phylum Actinomycetota; class Actinomycetes; order Kitasatosporales; family Streptomycetaceae; genus Kitasatospora; species Kitasatospora sp. NPDC001159. The sequence goes on along the minus strand of NZ_JBSFJV010000035.1, from coordinate 9,668 downwards.
ACGGCCGGGCGGGTCCGGGCCGCCTCCGCCAGGTACGCCCGGCCGTCGGCCCGGGTGTTGGCGGTGACGCTGCGCAGCGTGCGCTCCTGGAACAGGTGCCGCTGGTAGTCGAGCACCGGGATGTCGCTGAGGTGGATGCCGGCCACCGCGAGCGTGCCACCGCGATCCAGTGCCGCGAGGGCGACCGGCACCAGTTCGCCGGCCGGGGCGAACAGGATGGCGGCGTCCAGCGGATCCGGGGCGGGGTCGTAGGAATCGCCCGCGAAACCGGCACCGAGCTCCAGGGCCAACCGTCGGGCCTCCGCACCCCGGGTGAACACGGCCACCCGCGCGCCCCGGGCCAGGGCGATCTGGGCGGTCAGGTGCGCGGACGCGCCGAAGCCGTAGATGCCCAGGAGTCCGCCCGGCGGGAGGTCGGCGCGCGCCAGGGCCCGGTAGCCGATGATCCCGGCGCAGAGCAGCGGGGCGAGCTCCTCGGCGGGCGGGCCCTCGGGCAGCCGGTAGGCGAACCGGGCGTCGGCGAGTACGTGCTCGGCGTAGCCGCCGTGCCGGTCCCAGCCGGTGTAGTGGGACTCCGGGCAGAGGTTCTCCCGCCCCGTCCGGCAGTACGCGCAGCTGCCGCAGGTGTGGGCCAGCCAGGCCACCCCGGCCCGGTCCCCGACCGCGAACCCCTCGACCCCGGATCCGGCCGCCCGGACGCGGCCCACCACCTCGTGCCCGGGCGTGCACCTCGGCGTCCTGGGGGCGAGGTCCCCCTCCGCCAGGTGCAGGTCCGTGCGGCACACCCCGCAGGCCTCCACCTCCACCAGGATCTCCCCGAGCCCCGGCCCGGCCAGCGGCCGGCGCTCCCAGAGCAACGGCCCCGGGCCCGCCGTACCGACGGGGCCGGGGTGGGCGACCACCCATGCCCCGGTCTCGTCCGGTGCCTGTCGCGTCGTGTCCATCGCCGGCTCCCGCCTGTCCGCCGGTTCGCTACTTCCAGCCTGCGCCGGTGCCGTCGTCGGCGCTGGCTCGCAGGGGTGCTCCGTCCTCACCGTACGCCCCGGGGGCGTGGCACCTCGCCTGACCGTGGCCCGGTGCCCGGCCCCGTACCGGGCACCGGGCCACCCGTGCTGTCTGGACGGTCCGGCCGGTCAGCTCCAGTACCCCGTGTGCACCGCGGCGGCCTCCTCGAACAGGTGCGGCCCGGAGACCTCCACGGAGCTGCCGCCGGCCGCGAAGACCTGGCGGCACGGCAGGTGGAGCACCGGCTCCTCCGGGTCAGCGCCCGCGATGGCGTTCAGGTCGGTCGCGGCGAGCGCGTAGACCACCCGGCGGATACCACTCCAGAAGATCGCGCCGGCGCACATCGCGCAGGGCTCGGTGCTGGAGTACAGGGTGGCCTTGGCGAGCTGCGCCGGGGCCAGGGCGCGGGAGGCCTGTCGGACCAGGTTGGTCTCCGCGTGGGCCGTGACGTCGTGGTCCGTCAGCACGGTGTTCTCGGCCGTGAGCAGGACGCTCCCGTCGGGGTCGGTCAGCAGTGCGCCGAAGGGGTGGTTGCCGTGCGCTCGGGCGGAGGCCGCGAGATCGATGGCCGCGAGCAGGTGGGCGCGGGTGTGATCGGCCATGACGTCCTCCTCAGGGATGGGCCGAAACGGGGAGGTCAAACGTATGACGTCCAGGGTGGAGCGAACAGCCGTGGCAGCGGACGGGATCTCGCCTCCCTCCGGATCAGCCGTACGGCACGACGGCGACCGGGCAGTGCACATGGTGGATCGCCGCGTGCGCCACCGGACCGAGGTGGTGGTGCAGCGGTGCGTGCCGGGTGCGGCGGCCGACCACGAGCAGCCGGGCCGTCGCCGTCGCGTCCACCAGCTCGACCGCGGGCTTGCCCCGCACCAGCTCCTCCGTCACCTCCACCTCGGGGTGACGGGTCCGCCAGGGCTCCAGGGCCTCGGCGAGCCCGGTCCGCTCGACGGCGGAGACCTCGTGCTCCAGCCCGCCGATGGCGCCGTAGGACATGTACTCGCTGCCGGCCGGCGGGGACCAGACGTGGACCACGCGCAGCGGTGCCGAGCGGAGCGCGGCGGCCTCGAAGGCGAAGGCCAGCACCTCCTCCGCGGGGTGCGCCAGATCGAGGCCCACCGTCACGGCACCGGCCGGCTCGCTCTCGTGGGCCCGGACCAGCACCACCGGGCAGGCGGACCGGCGCAGCACCTCCTGGCTCACCGAACCGGTCAGGAAACCGCGCACGGTGCCCAGCCCTCGCGAGCCGAGCACCAGAACGGCGGCGGTTCGCGAAGCGGTCTCCAGCACCTCCACCGGGTCGGCGGACACGGGCGCGGAGGTGATCGGCACCCCGGGCGCCACGGCGCGCAGTCCGGCCTCGCGGTCGGCCAGGTGCGCCAGGGCGCGGTGGTAGGTCTGGTCGCTGCCGACCACGTCCCGCTTCGGCCAGGGCCAGGCCTGGACGACTTCGAGACCGAGCCCGCGGCGCTGCGCCTCGCGCACCGCCCACTCGGTGGCGGCGAGGCTCTCGGGCGAGCCGTCGAAGCCGACGACAACGGATCCGGTCACGGCGTACTCCTCGGTTCGGCGGCACCTCGACGGCCGTACCCGGCCGCCGGGGCCACCTCGGGTTGCGGCCTCAGTATCGGCGCTGGCTGCGAACGGCGCCTGTCGGGGCCGGTCGGGGCCGCCATGGGCCTGACCCTGGCGGTCCTCGCGGGACCCTGCCGACCCGCAGACGGCTCACCGTCGCCCCCACGCCTCCACCGTCGCCGCTGCCCAGGCCCGTACCCGCTCCGGGAAGCCCTCGGCCGGGAAGGTCCCGTCGACCGCGACCTCCGCGATCGTGACGGCGTACCCGCCCCGCGGCGCCTCCACCCGGGCCTCCCGGACCACCTCCGGCGCGCGCTCCTTCACCCGGTGCGAATTGGCCCCCCGCGCCCGCTCGACCAGTCGGTCCACCTCAGCCAGGCCCCCGTCGAGATGGGCCCGCAGGAACTCCCGAGCCCTCGCCCCGTTGTCGGCCGGCAGCCGACTCGGATGCTGCAGCAGGAAGCACGACACCGACACCCCGTGCAGCGGCCCCCACGGCTCCTTCCGCGCGTGGTCCAACGCCAACAGCGCGTGGAACAGCCCTTCGCAGCCCCGCGCACCGCACTCCCCGCAGGGCCCCGGGCTCGTGTCACGATCCCCCGCGCCGTCCGTCACCGCTGCACGTTCTTGTGCAGGTACATCGCCGACACCCCGTAGCCGTTGCGGCGGTACAGCGCGATGGCCGCTTCGTTGTCGCCGAGGACGTTCAGGGCCAGCGAGGTCAGGCCCTCGGCGACGACCAGTCGTTCGGCGGCGGCGAGGATGGCGGAGCCGTAGCCGTGGCGGCGGAACGCGGCGAAGACGTGGAGGTCGTAGAGCCAGGCGGAGGTGGCGGTGCCGAACTCGCGGGGGTCGGGGCCGATCCAGGCGGTGCCGACGACCTCGCCGGACTCGTTCACGGCCGACAGGAGGTGGTGGTCGGCGGTGCCGAGGCCGTCCGGGAGGTACTGGGCGGTGCCGCGGCGGACGCGTTCCCGGGCCAGCTCCTCAGGCATGCGCTTGGCGAGTTCGAGGACCACTGCGGCCTCGCGGTGCCTGGTCGCCGCCTCGTACTCCGACGGCGTCATCGGTCGCAGGGTCACCTTCGATGCGTCCATGCCCCATCTTCGACCGGCCGCGGGCGGTGGCGGAACCGCATTTCGCGCCAGAGCGGCCGGGGTGGGGTGGCGGAGTGGTACCGCGGTACTACGCCCCGTCCGATGATCAGCCCGCGGTGCCACGGATCGGGCGCCTGCCGCACCTAGCGTGGAAGCGTGGGCGGCCGGGACGGCCCGGCCCCTGAACGTAAGGGTGAGCGATGATCGAGGCGCACCAGCTGACGAAGCGGTACGGGGAGAAGACCGCCGTGGACGGGCTGGACTTCATGGTCCGGCCGGGGACGGTGACCGGGTTCCTCGGGCCCAACGGGGCCGGGAAGTCCACCACGATGCGGATGATCGTCGGACTGGACGCGCCCACCAGCGGGACGGTGCGGGTCAACGGCCGTCGCTACGCCGACCACGCCGCGCCGCTGCAGGAGGTCGGCGCGCTGCTGGAGGCCAGGTCGATCCACCCCGGCCGCTCCGCGTTCAACCACCTGATGGCCCAGGCCCACACCCACGGCATCCCGCGCCGCCGGGTCGACGAGGTCATCGAGCTGACCGGCCTGCAGTCGGTGGCCCGCAAGCGGGCCGGGGCGTTCTCGCTCGGCATGGGCCAGCGACTCGGCATCGCGGCCGCTCTGCTGGGCGACCCGGCCACGGTGATGCTGGACGAGCCGGTCAACGGCCTCGACCCCGAGGGCGTCCTGTGGATCCGCAACCTGCTGACCTCCCTCGCCGCCGAGGGCCGGACCGTCTTCGTCTCCTCGCACCTGATGAGCGAGGTCTCGTTGGTCGCCGACCACCTGATCATCGTCGGACGCGGCCGGCTGCTGGCCGACACCACCGTGCAGGACCTGATCCGCGAGGCCGGCGGCGACGCCGTCAAGGTGGCCAGCGCCGACCCGGCCCGGCTGCGCTCGGCGCTCGCCGGGCCCGGCGTGGAGATCACCGGCCGGTCGGGCTCCGAGGAACTGCTGGTCACCGGCCGTACGGCCCGCGAGATCGGACTCACCGCCGCCGAGCACGGCATCGCCGTCTTCGAGCTCACCCCCCGGACGGTCTCCCTGGAGGAGGCGTTCATGGACCTGACCAGGGACGCCGTGGAGTACCACGGCACCACCACCGCCCGCATCGAGACCGAGACCCCGAGGAGCGCGGCATGAGTACCGTCGTGACGTCCGAGCCGACCGCGCCCGCCGAGCCGCGCCCCGCCCGCCCCGCCTACAAGGTGACGGCGCTGCGCGTGCTGCGCTCCGAGTGGGCCAAGCTGTGGTCGCTCCGTTCGACCTGGATCACGCTTGGCCTGGCGCTGCTCTTCCTGGTCGCCTTCGGCCTGATCGCGGCGTTCCAGTTCAAGTCGCGGATCACCTCGGGCCGCCCGATGGACCGGGACTTCGCCAGTGCGAGTGCGCTGAGCCTGTCCCTGTTCGGCACCAACTTCGCCCAGCTGGCACTGGGCGTGCTCGGCGTGCTGGTCGCGGCTGGCGAGTACTCGACCGGCATGATCCGCTCCACCCTGGCCGCCGTTCCGCGCCGCCTGCCGGTTCTGTGGTCCAAGGCCGCGGTGTACGGCGTGATCGCGCTGGTCCTCGGCACGGTCGGGGTGTTCGCCACGTTCGTGGCCGACAGCGGCATCCTGTCCAGCACCCGGGCGGCGATGACCCTCTCCGACGCCGGGGTGGTCCGCGGCCTGCTGGGCGCCGGGCTTTACCTCGGGCTGGTCGGCGTGATCGGGGTCGCCCTCGGTGCGCTGCTCCGGTCGGTGGCGGGCGGCATCTCGGTGCTGGTCGCCTCGCTGATGCTGATCCCCGGGCTGGTCTCGCTGCTGCCCAGCTCCTGGCAGAACCACATCAGCCCCTACCTGCCCAGCCACGCGGGCGAGGCGATGTTCGCCCTCCACCACGACACGACCACCCTCTCGCCGACGGCCGGACTGCTGGTCTTCCTCGGCTGGACGGTGCTCGCCCTGGCCGGCGCGGCCGTACGGCTGGTCCGCACGGACGCCTGAGGCCGCACGGACGCCCGAGCCCGCACGACGCCTGAGGCCGTCCGCGGGCCGAGTCCTGAGACACTCCCGGTGCGGCGTCGGAACCGACCGGCGCCGCACCACCCGTACCACCACCAGGGAGACGCCACCGGTGAGCGAGGACCACGCCCCCTCCGCCGGCCCGCTCGTGGCCGTCGACACGCTGTCCGGCCACCCGCTGTTCGCCAGGCTGGCCCGGATCGGCCAGCGGGTGCGGGAGGCGGACCGCGCCCACCCGTGGGTGCTGGACACCGCCGTGGTCGCGGTGGTCTTCCTGATGTTCTGCCTCCCCGACCTCTTCCCCGGCCGCGGCGAGCCCTCGCACGAGCACCGGGTCGTCCTGGTCCGCCCGCCGCTGCCGGCCATGCTGGCCCTCCAAGCGGGCCTGGTCCTGCCACTGCTGTGGCGCCGCCGACGTCCCACCGAGGCCTTCGCCGCGATCATGGCGGTGTTCGTGCTGCAGTGGTCTTTCGGCGTCGCCCTGCGCGCCGACGCCGCCCTGCTGGTCGCCCTCTACAGTCTGGCCCTGCACGGACGGCTGCGGCACCTGGCCTGGTCCTGCGTGGTGATGGCCGGCGCGATGGCCCTGGTCGCCGTCGAGGTCTCCGGCGGCGGGCTGCCCGTCGGTGACGCGCTGTTCTTCCTGGTCAGCGCCGCGACCGCGGCCGTCGCCCTCGGCATCGCGGTGCGCATCCGCCGCGCCCAGCTCGCCGGGCTGCGCGAGCGCGCCGCCCGGCTGGAGATCGAGCGCGACCAGCGCAGCCGCCTCGCCGCGGCCACCGAACGCACCCGGGTGGCCCGGGAGATGCACGACATCATCGGCCACAACCTCTCCGTCATCGTCACCCTCGCCGACGGCGGCGCCTACGCCGCCCAGGCCTCCCCCGAGCGCGGCCGGGAGGCGCTGCAGCTGATCGGGGAGACCAGCCGCCAGGCGCTCGGCGAACTGCGCCGGATGCTCGGTGTGCTGCGCGACCGGGGCGACCAGACCGCCGAGTTCAACCCCCAGCCCGGCATCGCCGACCTCGACGGGCTGTGCGCCCGTATCCGCGCCGCCGGCCCCCAGGTGCGGTACACCGTCGGCGGTGACCTGGACCAGCTCGACCGCGGCGTCCAGCTGATGGCCTACCGCATCGTGCAGGAGGCCCTCACCAACACCCTCAAACACGCCGGCGCCGAGACCCGGGCGCACGTGACCCTGATCGCCGACGCCACCCGGCTGCGGGTGCGCGTTCAGGACAGCGGCCCGCCCGGCGGCAGCCCCCGGCCGGTCCGACCGGTCGGCGAGGGGCACGGCCTGGCCGGGATGCGGGAGCGCGCGGCCCTGTACGGCGGCACCGTCACGGCGGGCCCCGGCCCTGGGGCAGGATGGACCGTGGAGGCCGTACTCCATCTCACCCCCGACCCGACAGGCGGCCCGACGTGACCACCGTCCTCATCGTGGACGACCAGCCGTTGCAGCGCTACGGCTTCCGGATGCTGCTGGAGAGCCAGTCCGACACCGAGGTGGTCGGCGAAGCCTCCCACGGCGCCGAGGCCGTCCGGCTGACCGCCGACCTGCGGCCCGACGTCGTGCTGATGGACATCCGGATGCCCGGCATGGACGGCATCGAGGCCACCCGCCAGATCGTCGCCACCGGCGGACGCTCACGCATCCTGGTGCTGACCACCTTCGACCTCGACGAATACGCCCACGCCGCGCTACGCGCCGGGGCCAGCGGCTTCCTGCTCAAGGACGCGCGCCCGGAGGAACTGCTCGCCGGGATCCGCGCGGTCGCCGAGGGCGACGCCGTGGTGGCCCCCGCCATCACCCGCCGCCTGCTCGACGCCTACGCCCACCACCTGCCGGTCCGCCCGCCCGGCTCGGCGCCGGTCGAGGACCCCCGGCTGGACGCGCTGACCGAGCGCGAGCGGGAGATCCTGGTGGCCATCGCCCACGGCTGGACCAACAGCGAGATCGCCCAGCGCCTGGTGCTCGCCGAATCCACCGTCAAGACGCACGTCAGCCGGGTGCTGGCGAAGATCGGCGCCCGGGACCGGGTCCAGGCGGTGATCTTCGCCTACGACCGAGGGCTGACCCGGCCCAATCCGCCGATCACGAATTGATGCTCGGCGTCCCGTGAGGCGCCCGGGGCAGGTGCGGGACGGAGGCCGGCAGGGCGCGGCCGGTGCGGTCGTCGGTGTGCCAGGACTGCGACTGGAAGGCGAGGATCACCGCCGTCCACCGGTTCTCGTCCGGCAGGTGGATCAGCACCGCGCCGTCCTGGTGCACCCCGTCGTCCTTGCGGAGCTGGCCGCTGTTGCGCTGGTCCATGTGCACGTCGTGCACGCCGTTGCCGGGCAGGAAGCCGAACACCTTGTCCGGCACGCCAGGTTCGGGCTCGAAGCGCTGGCCGAAGACGTAGACGGCGGCGCCCTGGTCGGCGGTCGCACGTCACAGTTCGCGCGGCGTCAGCACGGACAGGTCACGGTGCAGCGCCTCGTCCGCCGCGTCGCGGCGGGCGAAGCGCTCGACCAGACGCCGGGTGATGCTCGGCGCGAGCAGGGCGTCGCCAGCCCGCACCTGGCGGACGGCGCTCACCAACCGGACCGCGGACCCGGCCCGGGACCGAGTCCCCGCGCGATGCTTGGGAGGGAACGGGTTCGTTCACTAACATTGGCAGGAGGCCTGGTGAACAGGAACCCCCCGGAAGGTGCGCAGCCATGTCCGCTGAAACCGACACCGCGCGCACGGCGGCGACCGACGCCCCGCTCCGGCGGCGCGGCGAGGCACTGGAGAACGCCATCTACGAGGCGGCCCTCCAGCAGCTCACCACCGACGGCTACGCGCGGCTCACCATGGAGGGCGTCGCCGCCGCCGCGCAGACTGGCAAAGCCGCGCTCTACCGCCGCTGGTCCTCCAAGGAGGAAATGGTGACGGACGCGCTGCGGGCGAGCCTGCCCCAGGCTCGGCCCGCCCCCGACACCGGCGGCCTGCGCGGGGACCTGCTGGAGGTGGTGACCGGGCTGCGCACCGCGATGTTCAGCGAGCTGGGCGCAGCGGTCCGGGCGATCATGAGCGAGCTCGACCACCAGCGGGCGCACGCCTTCCTGGAGCTCGTGCTGGAGCGGGTGGTCGCGCCCACCACCGCACTGATCGCCGAGGTGCTGGACCGGGGCGCCGCCCGGGGCGAGGTCCGCCCGGGGGCGGTCACCCCGCTGGTCACCGACGTCGTCCCGGCGCTGATGCTGTACCGGATCAAGGTGTGCGGCGGCGACACCGTGAACCTCGACCCGGCGGCCATCGTGGACGAGGTGCTGCTGCCGATCGTCCGGCCGTGACCGAGGGGGCCGGTCACGCCCCGCTGTGGCGGAGCACCTCCTCGCGCTCGACCACCTTGACCCGCTCCCGCTCCCGCTCCCGCTCCTCGGCCTCGCCGAGCGTGCGCTCGTGGGCGTCGAGCAGTTGCCAGCCCTCCCAGGTGGTGCAGCGGACGCCCCGCTCGCGCAGGTACTCCTCGACCGCTGCCGGGTCCGGCTCGACCGCCGCCGGGAAGCCTGCCGGAGGCGTGCACCTCGACGGCCCGGTTGCGCTTCAGGCCCTCGTACACGTTCGGCGGGATCTTGGAACCTCGGGGTACGGGTGGAGACGCTCTCCCGCGTGGACACGCTGCCCACCGACACGCCCGTCGTCGTCGCCACCTCCCTCGACGCGGCCCGCCGCCTGCTGGACGACCCCACGCTGACCTGGCCGAGCGGCCGCACCACCCTGGTCGACCTGGCCGTACGCACCCGGCGCGGGGACGCCTTCGCCGTCTCCGACCTGGACGCGCCGGGGTGGATCGAGCGCTTCACGGCGCAGGACCGCACGCTCGCGCCGGCGGGCGAGCAGCTGATCCAGGGGCAGATCCCCCTCGCGCCGGACGCGTCGAAGGCCGAGGGCGTCGCACGCGCCGAGCACCTGCTCGACCTGGGCTTCCCCGGCTGGCGCGAGCGGCTGA
>NZ_JBSFJV010000034.1:0-78872 GCF_053598235.1 Kitasatospora sp. NPDC001159 | reverse complement strand
GGCGCCGACCCGCAGGATGCCGTGGCGGCGGGCGACGTCGTCGATCAGGTAGCTGAGCGGCTGCGGGACGGGCGTGCGGCTGTGCTGCGCCAGGACACTCGCAGCGCGATCGGCACACCGGGGTCCGGAGCCTGGTGGTCCTTGAGCTTGCCGAAGACCAGGCTCAGTCCATCGGTATCGACCACGATGCCGGGCCCGACGACGAGTGTCAGGTTCTTGCCCTGCATGTTCACGTCGACCTGCAAGGTGTCATGCGTGATCACCGCCTGCGTGAAGTCGAGGGTCACCTCGCACCACTGCACGCAGAGCTCCAGCCGTCGCGGCACCACCCAGCGCCCCACCCGCTCGACCGGACTGAAACTCTGCTCGATCCGGAGGACTTCCTTGGCCTGCGCCACAACCCCACCGGCAAAGACCGGCGCGGGCGGCAGGTCAGCGGTGAGTTCGGTCAGCTCACCGACCGTCCGCGCCGACAGGGCGGCCTCCAGTCGCTGGTCCAACTCCTCAGGAGTCAGTCGGCCTTCGCCCGCAGCGATACACAGCAGGTCGACGGCCTGGTCGCGGTCTACATCAGAGGCCCGCATGTCGGGCTGCGAGCTGTGGCCGGAGCGCATCCCGGCGGTCGAGATCTCTCCCGGCATACTTCCCGTCCTGAGGTTGACGAAGGTCTTCGCGCGGCGCGGTCAGCGACGCGGACAGGAACTCACGATATATCGCGATAGGTGTTCCCGCCAGGGGGCTGGAGTTCGGGACGGGTTTCCCCCTCCAGAGGCACCGGCATCGTCCACCAGGACGATGCCGGCGAATCGGCTGACGCCCAAGGCTGTGAGCATGAAGACGGAGACAATGCCCTCGGCCGCTCCCCCTGCAGGCGGCGCCGAGCGACCCGTTCCGCGCTGGGCCACCGCTACGGCGCGGGCCATCCCGCTGGTCGGGCTGCCCGCGTGCCTGTGGCGGCTGCCGTTCGCGTTCGGCTTCACCATGGGGACGGTGCAGGACAAGTCGTACAGCTGGCGGGTGATTGCGCCGTACGTCTTCACCCTGAGCACGGTCTCGGAGTGCCTCGCCCTGCTCTCCCTCGGCCTGGTGCGCGGGTGGGGCGAGGTCGTGCCCGGCTGGGTCCCGGTGATCGGCGGCCGGCGGGTAGCGCCGGCCACGGCGATCGTGCCGGCGACCCTCGGCGGGCTGGTGCTGACCGGCGTACTGGTCGACTGGGCGCTCGGGATCCTCGGTGTCATCCCCGGCCTGCACTACACCAACAACTCGTGGCGGGTACTCGCAGTGTGCTGCCAGACCCTGATGGTCCTGTGGGGTCCGCTGCTGCTGGCCGTCACCTACGCCTACTGGGCGCGGCGCTGCCGCTGAGCCGGCACCGGCGAACGGATCGGGCCAGACCCGCGGGGAGCCGTCAGCAGCACCCGAACTTCCTTGCCGACCGATGGGGGCCGCCCGACCGAGGGGCCCTTCCGATCCCTCAGTTGTCGTTGAGGGCGTAGCTGCGGAAGGTCGCCAGCAGGGGCAGGACTTCGGTCTTGCTGGGCTCCTGGGTGACGGCCCGCATCGCGTCGATCACGGTGTGGGCGATGACCTTGGTCACCTTGAGGTCGTCCGGGGCGGCGACGGTGCCCCAGGCCTTGAGGGTCTGGGTGAGCAGGGCGCTCATCCGGGCGCCGATGTTGGCGCTGACCGCGTCGGAGAGTTCGGCGATCTCCTCGTCGCTCATGCTGGACCGCAGGCCGAAGGCCAGGGCCATCAGGGTGTCCATCGCGTGCTCGCCGTACGCGGCGACCAGTGCCGGCAGCGGCCGCTCCTCGGCCCCGCCCGCCGTAAGGGCGGACAGCGCCTCGTCGTCGTCCTTCCATGCCGCCTCCAGGGCGGCCAAGGCCCGCAGGGCCTCGTCCACGGTCAGCCCGTCTGTCATACCCGGAACGGTATTGAGCCGGTCCCCGCACCGCGCACGGTTCGGGGACCGGCTTCACACCTTCGAGCGAAGCCGGGGCTGTTCCGGCCTATTCCGGCCGGTGGACGTGCGCGAAGTGCTCGGCGTCCCAGGTGCCGCCCAGCTCGGGGGCGAGCGAGGCGACCGCGAGGGTGGCGAAGTCCCCGGCGGTGCCCGCGCGTTCCGGCAGGGCGCCGAGCAGCGGGGCGCCGGCGGAGCGCGGCAGGTCGGCGAGGTTGCAGCGGTCGGCGAGGCCGGGGGAGGAGGGCCAGGAGCCGATGAGGACGCCGGCGAGGGGGAGTTCGCGGGCGGCCAGGGCCTCCGCGGACAGGGCGACGATGTTCAGGGTGCCGAGTCCGGCCGAGGCGACGAGCAGCACCTCGGCGTTCAGGCCGGCGGCGCGGACCGCGCGGGCCTGGTCGGCCAGCGTGCGGCCCTGGTCGTCGTAGCGGACCAGCAGGCCGCCCGCGCCCTCGACCAGCACCAGGTCGTGGGTGGCGGCCAGTTCGGCGACGGCCTCGACAACCGCGTCCGGGGACAGGTACGGCAGTCCGGCGCGCCGGGCGGCGGTGTCGGGGGCCAGCGGCTCGGGGTAGCGGACCAGCTCACGAATCGTCAGTTCCCCCGCCAGGCGCTGGACTTCGGCCGCGTCGCCGGGCTCGCCGGGCGCAACGCCCGTCTGCCCGGGCTTGAGCACGGCGACCTTCAGGCCGCCCTGGAGCGCCGCCGATGCGACGGCCGCGGTGGCGACGGTCTTGCCGACGTCCGTGTTGGTGCCCGTCACGAACAGGATGCGCGCGCTCACCCGGCCACCGCCGCGGCGGTCACGGCGGCAGCGATCCGTGCCACGTCCTCGTCCTCCGTCACATAGGGGGGCATCGTGTAGATCAGGTCCCGGAACGGCCGCAGCCAGACGCCCTCCCGGGCGGCCGCCTCGGTCGCCGCCGAGACGTCCACCGGGTGGTCCAACTGCACGACGCCGATGGCCCCTCGGACCCGTACGTCGTGCACGCCCGGCACCTGTGCGGCCGCCGCGAGGCCGTCCCGCAGGCCGCCCTCGATGCGCTTGACCTCGACGTCCCAGTCCTGCCCGAGCAGGAGCTCCAGCGAGGCGTTGGCGGCCGCGCAGGCCAGCGGGTTGCCCATGAAGGTCGGCCCGTGGGCGAGTACCGGCATCTCGCCGCGGCTGATGCCGTCGGCGATCTCGCTGGTGCACAGCGCGGCGGCCAGGGTGAGGTAGCCGCCGGTGAGGGCCTTGCCCAGGCACATCACGTCCGGGGAGACCCCGGCGTGGTCGGCGGCGAACAGGGCGCCGCTGCGGCCGAAGCCGGTGGCGATCTCGTCGAAGACCAGCAACACCCCGTACCGGTCGCAGAGTTCGCGCAGCATCCGCAGGTAGGCGGGGGAGTGGAACTGCATCCCGCCCGCGCCCTGGACCACCGGTTCGACGATGACGGCGGCCAGCTTGTCGGCGTGACGCTCCATCAACGCCTCGAAGCGCTGGGCGTATTCGGCATCGAGCGGGGCGTCGAAGCCGGCCGGCGGCTGCGGTGCGAAGAGCTGCCCGGGCAGCACCCCGCCCCACAGGTGGTGCATCCCGCCGTCCGGGTCGCAGACCGACATCGGGTGGAAGGTGTCGCCGTGGTAGCCGCCGCGCCAGGTCAGCAGGCGCCGCTTCTGCGGGCGGCCGGTCGACTGCCAGTACTGCAGGCACATCTTCATCGCGACCTCGACGGACACCGAGCCCGAGTCGGCGAGGAAGACGTGCTGCAGCGGCTCCGGGGTGATCTCGACCAGCTTCGCCGCCAGCCGCACGGCGGGCTCGTGGGTGAGCCCGCCGAACATCACATGGCTCATCCGTCCCAGTTGCTCGCGCACCGCCTCGTCCAGCACCGGGTGCCGGTAGCCGTGGATCGCCGCCCACCAGGACGACATCCCGTCCACCAGCTCGCGCCGGCCGCCCGCGACGGGCTCGGCCAGGTGCAGTCTGACGCCCGAGGCGGATTCGACCACGTACGGGGTGACGGTGCCGGGCATCGGCCCGTACGGGTGCCAGACGTGCGCCCGGTCGAGGGCGAGCAGCGTGTCCGCGGACAGCTGGGACATGGTGAGATCTCTCCGGAAGGTCAGGCGTTGGGCGCGAGTTCGGTGCCGGCGCCGCGGCGGCGGACCTTGACCAGGTCGCTGCGCAGCTCGTCGTCGGCCGAGCTCTCCGGGGCGTCGGCCGAGCTCTCCGAGGTGGTGGCCTGCGGTGCGGAGTGTGCGGCGTGCGAGTGCCCGCCGCACGGGCCGCAGCCGCCGCCGCTGCCGCAGGCCGAGGCCGCGGTGCCGCAGGAGCCACCGGCCTGGGCCGCCTCGGCGATGTCGGCGCGGTGGCGCGGCAGGGTGGCCTCGCCGGCACCCTCGACCTCGAAGCCGGCGTCCTTGATCATGTCGAGGTCGGCCTGGCCGGCCTGGCCCTCGCTGGTCAGGTAGTCGCCGAGGAAGATCGAGTTGGCGATGTGCAGACCGAGCGGCTGCATCGAGCGCAGGTGCACCTCGCGGCCACCGGCGATCCGGACCTCGGTGTCCGGGTTGACGAAGCGGACCATCGCCAGGATGCGCAGGCAGCGCTGCGGGGTGAGGTTCCACTCCTTGGCCAGCGGGGTGCCCTCGAAGGGGATGAGGAAGTTGACCGGGACGGAGTCCGAGCCGAGCTCGCGCAGCGCGAAGACCACGTCGACCAGGTCCTCGTCGCTCTCGCCCATGCCGGCGATCAGGCCGGAGCAGGCGGACAGGCCGGCGCCGTGTGCCTTCTGCACGGTGTCCACCCGGTCCGCGTAGGTGTGGGTGGTGGCGATGTCGCCGTAGGTGCCCTCGGAGGTGTTGAGGTTGTGGTTGTAGGCGTCGGCGCCGGCCGCCTTGAGCCGTTCGGCCTGGTTGTCGGAGAGCAGGCCGAGGCAGACGCAGATCTCGACCTCGGGGTCGGCCTCCTTGATGGCGGCCATGGTGTCGGTCACCCGGTCGATGTCACGGTCCGTCGGGCCGCGGCCGCTGGCGACCAGGCAGACCCGCTTGGCGCCGCCGGCCACGCCGGCGCGGGCGGCGTCGGCGGCCTGGTCGGGCTTGAGCCAGGTGTACTTGAGGATCTCGGCCTTGGACCCGAGCCGCTGGGAGCAGTAGGAGCAGTCCTCGGGGCAGAGCCCGCTCTTGAGGTTCACCAGGTAGTTGAGCTTGACCCGGCGGCCGAACCAGCGGCGGCGCACCTTGCCGGCCGCGGCGACCACGTCGAGCAGCTCGTCGTCGGTGGTGGCGAGGACGGCCAGCGCCTCCTCGCGGGTCGGGATTTCGCCGCGCAGGCCCTTGGCGGTGAGGGTATCGAGCAGATCCATGGGGCTGATCCTGCCTGTTGCCGCTCGAACGGCGCCAGAGCAAACCCACCAGAAGATCTCCGGAAGGATGTGCCGATTGCCACAGTGTCGAAGCTCACGGCGTCGGCGCTGGTCACGCGCTTGACGGCGGCCCGAGACAGAGGTTGCCGGCGGGTAGGGAAATCAGCCGGAGGAGGAAGATCGACAATCGCGGACCCCGTGATCCACGCCACCCGGAGGGTGCTTAGAATCTGCGCCATGACCACGCAGGGGGAGCGCACCCCGACTCCGGGAGAGGGCCAGGACGGCCAGGCAGGACAGCGGACCGGCGGGGGCGCCGACCCGGCCGGGGCGGCCTCGGCCGTGGAGGCCTCGACCGGGGGGACGGACCGCAAGCGCGGTCGGCGGCTGACCGGCCGCCGCGCGGTGGGCTGGGTCGTCATGGTCGGCGTGGTCGCGGCCGGCGGATGGATCATCACCCAGCCGACGCCCGGCGACTACATACCCGGCCTCGGCCCGTCCACCAAGGACGCGGCCAGGACGCCCCCGGTGGTGGGTACCCCACCGCCGCGCACCGACCCCGAGGGCCTCCACGCCGACAATCTCTTCCCTGCTCAGCGGCCGGTCGAGGCCGCCGGGTACAAGGCCCGGCGCAACGCCATCCGGCAGGGTGAGAACTGCGCCGAGGTGCTGCAGGACCGCACCCAGGAGCTGTTCCGGGACAGCGGCTGCCAGGCCTACCTGACCGTCAGCTTCACCGGCGTCGACCGCCCGGTGCTCAGCAGCGTCACCCTGCTGCGCTTCGCCGACCAGGCCTCCGCCGCCAAGGCCGCCGACGCGCTGCGCGCCAAGCCCGGCGCGGTCGCCTTCATCCTCGCCGACGCCTCCGCGGCGCCCGCGCCGTCCGCGACCGCCAAGCCGGGCAGCGAGCCCCGGGTCGAGTCGGTCGGGCACTACGTGACCGTCACCAGCTCGCGGGCCGGCGACGGCCGCCCGGGCGCCGCTCCCACCGAGGGCGCCGCCGCCGCTCCCGCTCCCGCGCCGAGCGCCTCGGGAAGCGGCGGGGAGCCCAACCTGGACGATGCCACCCGCGCCCTCTCCTACGTGGCGGGTCAGCCGCTCGTATGGATGTGACAAACGATCAGAGGACGCAACCGGCGGTTTGACGGCTGTGCGAAACGCCCAGGGGCCCGGCATCCGCCGGGCCCCTGGCGCAGGTTGACGGCCCGTCAGCCGCCGAGCCGGTCCACCGCGGTCACCCGCAGCACCGCCCGGCCCTCCTCGTCCGAGCCGTAGAGGTCGACCTCGGCGCTGATACCCCAGTCGTGGTCGCCCTCCGGGTCGTCGAAGATCTGCCGGACCTTCCAGGCGGAATCCTCCTCCTCGATGATCAGCATCTTGGGGCCGCGCGCGTCCGGACCGGTGCCGAGGTCGTCGTACTCCTCCCAGTACCCGTCCATGGCGTCCGCCCAGCGGTCCGCGTCCCAGCCGTACTCGCCGTCCAGGTCGCCGAGCTCCTCGTAGTGCTCCAGCGCGCACAGCTCGACCCGGCGGAACATCTCGTTGCGCACCAGCACCCGGAAGGCCCGGGCGTTGGCGGTGACCGGCGCCGGCTTGTCGTCCAGCCGCACCTCGGCGGCCTGCGGCTCGGTCGGGTTGGCCAGCTGCTCCCACTCGTCCAGAAGGCTGGAGTCGACCTGGCGGACCAGTTCACCGAGCCAGGCGATGACGTCCTTCAGGTCGTCGGTCTTCACGTCCTCGGGGACGGTCTGCTCCAGCGCCTTGTACGCCCCGGCCAGGTAGCGCAGCACGATGCCCTCGGTGCGGGCCAGTTCGTAGAAGCCGACGTAGTCCGAGAAGGTCATCGCCCGCTCGTACAGGTCGCGGACCACGGACTTCGGCTGGAGCTGGTGGTCGCCGATCCACGGGTGTGCCCGGCGGTACACCTCGTAGGCGTGGGTGAGCAGTTCCTCCAGCGGCTTCGGGTAGGTGATCTCCTGGAGCCGCTCCATCCGCTCCTCGTACTCGATGCCGTCCCGCTTCATCTCGCCGACGGCCTCGCCGCGCGCCTTGTTCTGCTGGGCGGCGAGGATCTGGCGCGGGTCGTCGAGGGTCGCCTCGACGACCGAGACAACGTCCATCGCGTACGAGGGCGAGGTCGGGTCGAGCAGCTCGAAGGAGGCCAGCGCGAAGGTGGACAGCGGCTGGTTGAGCGCGAAGTTCTCCTGGAGGTCCAGGGTCAGCCGGACGATCCGGCCCTCGGCGTCCGGCTCCGGCAGCCGCTCCACCACGCCGCCCTCCAGCAGCGAGCGGTAGATGGCGATCGCGGTGCGGATGTGGCGGCGCTGGGCGGCCTTGTCCTCGTGGTTGTCGGTCAGCAGCTTGCGCATCGCCTCGAAGGCGTTGCCCGGGCGACCGATCACCGACAGCAGCATCGCGTGGCTCACCTTGAACCGGGAGACCAGCGGCTCCGGGTCGGCGGCGATCAGCTTGTCGAAGGTCTCCTCGGTCCAGCCGACGAAGCCCTCCGGCGCCTTCTTCCGTACCACCTTGCGCTTCTTCTTCGGGTCGTCCCCGGCCTTGGCGATCGCCTTGTCGTTCTCGATCACGTGCTCCGGCGCCTGGGCGACCACCTGGCCGACGGTGTCGAAGCCGGCCCGGCCGGCCCGCCCGGCGATCTGGTGGAACTCGCGGGCGCGCAGGATCCGGACCCGGGTGCCGTCGTACTTGGACAGCGCGGTGAACAGCACCGTGCGGATCGGCACGTTGACGCCCACACCAAGCGTGTCCGTCCCGCAGATCACCTTCAACAGGCCTGCCTGGGCGAGGCGTTCGACCAGTCGGCGGTACTTCGGCAGCATGCCCGCGTGGTGCACGCCGATGCCGTGGCGCACGTAACGGGACAGGTTGCGGCCGAACTTGGTGGTGAAGCGGAAGTTGCCGATCAGGTCGGCGATGGCCTCCTTCTCCGCCTTCGAGCACATGTTGATGCTCATCAGCGACTGCGCCCGCTCCACCGCCTCCTTCTGGGTGAAGTGCACGACGTAGACCGGCGCCTGGCCGGTCTGCAGCAGCTCCTCCAGGGTGTCGTGCATGGTGGTGCGGCGGTACTCGTAGAACAGCGGCACCGGGCGGGTCGCGTTGCGCACCACGGTGGTCGGGCGGCCGGTGCGGCGGGTCAGGTCCTCCTCGAAGCGGCGCACGTCGCCGAGGGTCGCCGACATCAGCAGGAACTGCGCCTGCGGCAGCTCCAACAGTGGGATCTGCCAGGCCCAGCCGCGGTCCGGCTCGGCGTAGAAGTGGAACTCGTCCATGACGACCTGGCCGATGTCGGCCCGCGCGCCGTCCCGCAGCGCGATCTGCGCGAGCACCTCGGCGGTGCAGCAGATGATCGGCGCGGTGGGGTTCACGCTGGCGTCGCCGGTCATCATGCCGACCTGCTCGGTGCCGAACATCTTCACCAGGTCGAAGAACTTCTCCGACACCAGCGCCTTGATCGGCGCGGTGTAGAAGGTCCGCTGCCCCTCCGCCAGCGCCGCGAAGTGCGCACCCGCCGCCACCAGGGACTTCCCCGAACCGGTCGGAGTCGCCAGGATCACGTTGTTCCCGGACACCAGCTCGATCAGCGCCTCCTCCTGCGCCGGGTACAGCGTGATCCCGCGCTCCTCCGCCCAGGCTGCGAACGTCTCGTACAGCGCATCGGGGGTGGCGGGCTTCGGCATCAGATCAAGGAGGGTCACCCCGCTATCTTGCCTGCTCGCCGCCACCCCGGGCAAAGCCTCGGGCAAGCGGGAGGTGGCGGCCGCGTTGTCACGACCGGCCAGTGAGCCGGACCGATCATGTGCTGACTGGCACATTGCTCCCCGTTCGCGGGGCGTGCCAGAGTGCCGGGCATGACCCTCCCCCTCACCCCCGAAGCGCACCCTGCGCAGCTCGCCCCGGTGCAGGTCTTCGACTGGCTCGACGAGGCCGCCGAGCTGCGCGCCGACGCCGGGCTCACCCGTACGCTGCGCAGCCGGGCCGCCGAGGACCCGGTGCTGGACCTGGCCGGGAACGACTACCTGGGGCTGACCCGGCACCCGGTGGTGACGCAGGCGGCGGCGGACGCCGCGCTGCGGTGGGGTGGCGGGTCGACGGGCTCGCGGCTGGTGACCGGGACGACCGCGCTGCACACCGAACTGGAGGAGGAACTCGCCGAGTTCTGCGGGGTCGAGGCGGCGCTGGTGTTCTCCTCCGGGTACACCGCCAACCTCGCCGCGCTCACCGCGCTGACCGACCCGGACACGCTGATCGTCTCCGACGCCTACAACCACGCCTCGCTGATCGACGGCTGCCGGCTCTCCCGCGCCGACGTCCACCGCGCCCCGCACAGCGACCCGGCGGCGGTCGCCGAGGTGCTGGCCGGGCGGACGCGGCGGCGGGCGCTGGTGGTCAGCGACTCGGTGTTCTCGGTGGACGGGGACGCCGCACCGCTGCGCGGACTGTCCGAGGCCGTCCGCGCGCACGGCGCCGCGCTGCTGGTCGACGACGCGCACGGGCTCGGCGTCCTCGGCCCCGGCGGGCGCGGCGCGCTGGCAGCCGCGGGGCTCGCCGGGCAGCCGGACACCGTCGCCACCGTCACCCTCTCCAAGTCGCTCGGCTCCCAGGGCGGCGCCGTTCTCGGCCCGCGCCGGGTGATCCGACACCTCACCGAGACCGCCCGCACCTTCATCTTCGACACCGGCCTCGCCCCGGCCGCCGCCGGCGCCGCCCTCGCCGCCCTGCGCCTGCTGCGCGCCGAGCCGCAGCGCGCCGACCGCGCCCGCGAGGTCGCCCGCACCCTCGCCGCCCGCCTCACCGCCGCCGGCCTGCGGGCCTGCGAGCCGGACGCCGCCGTGGTCTCCGTCCGCGCCCCCGGCCCCGAGGCCGCCGTCGCCTGGGCCGCCGACTGCCGCCGGGTCGGCCTCGCGGTGGGCTGCTTCCGCCCGCCGTCCGTCCCCGACGGCATCTCCCGCCTCCGCCTCACCGCCCGCGCCGACCTCACCGACACCCAGATCACCCATGCCGTCCACACCATCGCCCACCTCGCCCCAGCCGGCGCCCGGCGCTGACGACGGCCCGCCAGCGGGGTGCCCGGAAAACCAGTGGCGTCGCCGTACCGACCCATCGGTAGCCTGCAGCCCGGACGTCGCGTTGCCGGAGCCGCCCGGGCTCGGTCGAGCACGCGGTGAAACCGACGATCGGGGGGCGGAGATGGCCGACCTGCGCTGGGACGAGCAGGTCGCGTGGCTGCTCGACCCGTCCGGCGGGGACTGTCTGCCGGACGTGTACGTCGCGGACACCGCGGTGGCGGACTGGCAGACCGTGTTCGACCTGGTGGTGGAGCAGGGCTGGGGCTTCGAGTACGCCGTGGGGGACACGGTGCTGCCGTTGCCCCGGGCCGAGGAGGTGCTGTCCCGGCCGGCCGACGCCGAGTGCCCGTACCTGCGGGTGTGGCCGGACCCCGGGGTGTGTGCGATCTTCCGGTTCCTCTCCGACGAGGAGATCGACTTCGACCTCGATGTCAGGGAACTCCAGGGCCAGCAACGGCTGGACGTCCTCTGCGGGTTCCTGGCGGCGATCGGACGACGGCTGGGCAAGTCCGTCCCGGTGTACTTCGAAGGTGACACCCGGGAGCCGTTCCTCGGGTACGACCTCGGAGCCGACCGGGTTCGGGTGCTGTGGACCCCTCCGGAGGCGTGAGATGACCGAGCTGCGCTGGGAGGACCATGCCGGGTGGCTGGGCGATCCGGCCCGGGACGGGTGGCTGCCGGACCTGGGGGTCGAGGGCACCACGGTGGCGGACTGGCAGGCACTGCTCGACCTGGTGGTGGAGCGGGGGTGGGAGCGCACCTTCGTGGTGGGCTGCTTCGAGCTGCCGTGGCCGCGGGCCGAGGAGGTGCTGGCCGGGCCGGTCGGTCCCGCGTACCCGGTGCTGAGCGTGCGGCCGGGACCGGAGGTCGGGGTGGTGTTCCGGTTCGGCGACCCAGGGCGGATCGACTTCGACGTGGACGTGGAACGGGTGCGCGGCCAGGAGGGGCTGGACGTGCTGTGCGCCTTCCTGGCCGCGGTCGGGCGCCGGCTGGGTCGGTCGGTGCCGACGCCCGTCGATGGCGGCGGCCCGTTCCTCTGGTACGACCTCTCGGCGGATCGGGTCCGTTACGGGCGGCCGTGGACGAGGAGGGCCTCGGCGCCGGTGGGGCGGTAGCCGGCGGCCTGGAAGGCGCGGACGCTGGGGGCGTTGCCGGGGGCCTGTTGGGCCCAGACGGGCTCGCCGGGGGACAGGTGGCGGGCGGCGGTGGCGAGGGCGCGGCCGAGGCCGCGGCCCTGGGCGTGCGGGTCGACCTCGATGGCGATCTCCCAGCGGCCGGCCACGCCGCGGCCGAGGATGAGCACGCCGCCGTCGGCCTCGTACACCCGGACGTCCTCGCGGTAGCGCAACGCCCTGACCACGCGCGGGTGTTCGCGGTCCTCGACCGGGGTGAGCGGCAGCGGCGGCTCGCCGGGCAGGGGGTCGGCGACGGAGAGCAGGTCGATGTTGTTGACGGTGCGGCAGGTCCGCTCGGCGAGGGCACTGAGGAAGGGCGGGCAGAGCGGTGCGGACAGCGGGTCGCCGGGGTCGGCTGCGAGGACGGCGTGCACCCAGTCCGGGCCCTGGTCGGTGAACACCACGGCGTGCGCGGCGAAGGCGATCACCCCGGTCTCGCGCGGCGAGGGCTGCGGCAGCACCGTCACCGTGCCGTCCGGCGGCGGGAACACCCCGCCCGCCGCGTCCGCCAGGATCTCCGCCAGCCCCCGTACGCCCATGCCCGGTCCCTCCCAGAAGAGTTGTCCGGTTCAGTTGATCATCGCGGGCGGCGATGCGCCAGCAGGTAGCGCCGGAACGGCAGCCGCCGGTCCGGTCCGGCCCGGCTAGTACTCCAGCCGGACTTCTCCATTCCCGCTGGTCAACGGCCTGGAAGTGGGGAGTGTAGCGGGGTGGGAGCGGGTGCGGGACGGTCTTGGTCGTCCCGTCCCACCAACGGGTGCCCGCGCCGCATGTAATGACAGCGCTCCGGGCAGTCCGCCCGTGTGATCAACGATGCACCAACGAACGCGTGGGAACAGGAACTTCCATGCTCGCCCACGCCTTCCTGGCGGTGATGGCAAGTCAGGAGCATGAAAAGGGGGCACCGATGGGGACACGCCCGACCTCGTGGACCTCACGCCGGCCGAGATTCGCCGTCTGCTGGCAGCTGGACCCCGCCGCCGTCCTCCAGACCGCAGCCATGCCGTGACGTGGTCCCGCTGGCGACGCCGCCACCAGGCACGCGCCCGCCGCTGTCATTACATGCGGCATGGCCACCCGTTGGTGGGACGGGGCGGCCACGACCGTCCCGCACCCGCTCCCACCCCGCTACACTCCCCACTCCCAGGCCGTTGACCAGCGGGAATGGAGAAGTCCGGCTGGAGTACTAAGCGGGCTTCTTGCGCGCCCGGCTCGGCTGCACCCGGGGCGGCTCGCCCTCGGCCTTGGGGTGGTCGGGCGGGTACGGGAGTTCGCCGAGGCCCTCGTCGTGGAGCTGCTTGTCGTAGAGCTCCAGCAGGGTGTCCAGCCGGAACGCGTGCCGCTCCATCTCCGCGTTCAGGTCGCCGAGTTCGGCGAAGCGGGCGGGTACCGTGCGAAGGTCGAAGTCCTCCGGGGAGGCGTCGTCCAGCTCCTCCCAGCGCAGCGGCGTGGAGGCGGTGGCCCGGGGGCGGGCGCGCAGCGAGTAGGCGGAGGCGATGGTGCGGTCGCGGGCCATCTGGTTGTAGTCGACGAAGATCCGCTCGCCGCGCTCCTCCTTCCACCAGGCGGTGGTGACCTTCCCGGGCATCCGCTGCTCGAGCACCCGGCCGAGGGCGATCACCGCGTGCCGGCCGTCGGTGAAGGTCCACTCGGGCACCAGCGGGACGTACACGTGCAGTCCGCGTCCGCCGGAGGACTTGGGCCAGCCGCGCAGCCCGTACTCCTCCAGCAGGGCGCGCAGTTCGTGGGCGGCGCGGACGGCGTCGTGGAAGTCGGTGCCGGGCTGCGGGTCGAGGTCGATCCGCAGCTCGTCCACGTGGTCGGTGTCGGAGCGCCGGACCGGCCAGGGGTGGAAGGTGAGGCAGCCCAGGTTCGCCGCCCACAGCACGGCGGCCGGCTCGGTGGGGCAGATCTCGTCGGCGGAGCGGCCGCTGGGGAAGTTGATCCGGGCGGTGGGCAGCCAGTCCGGCAGGCCCTTGGGCGCGCGCTTCTGGTAGAAGAACTCGCCGTCCACCCCGTCGGGGAAGCGCTGCAGCGTGGTCGGCCGGTCCCGCAGCCCGCGCAGGACGCCGTCGGCGACGGCCAGGTAGTACCGCGCGACGTCCAGCTTGGTGAAGCCGCGCTCGGGGTAGTACACCTTGTCCGGGTTCGACAGCCGGACCGTCCGCCCGGCGACTTCCAGTTCCACGGCTGAGCCCATGTCTGACACGCTAAGCGCGCCGCGTCCGGCGCGCGCCCCGGGGCGAACCGGGCGAGGATCGGACGCATGGACCTGCCCGTGATGCCGCCGGTGGCGCCGATGCTCGCCAAGTCGGTGGCCGAGATCCCGCCGGGGATGCAGTACGAGGCCAAGTGGGACGGCTTTCGCACCATCGTGTTCCGCGATGGTGACGAGGTGGAGCTCGGCAGCCGCACCGGCAAGCCGCTGACCAGGTACTTCCCCGAGCTGGTGGAGGCGTTCAAGCGGGAGCTGCCGCCGCGCTGCGTGCTGGACGGCGAGGTGGTGATCGCCCGGGACGGTCGGCTGCGTTTCGAGGAGCTGCTGGAGCGCATCCACCCGGCGGCGAGCCGGGTGAAGCTGCTCGCCGAGCAGACCCCGGCCTCCTTCGTCGCCTTCGACCTGCTCGCCCTCGGTGACGACTCGCTGGTGGACGAGCCGTTGTCGGTGCGCCGCCCGGCCCTGGAGGCCGCGCTCGCCGACGCCGCGGACCCGGTGTTCACCGCGCCCGCCTCCACCGACCGCGACGTCGCCGGGACCTGGTTCGCCGAGTACGAGGGCGCCGGGCTGGACGGGGTGGTGGCCAAGCCGCTGGACCAGCCGTACCGGCCGGGGGAGCGGACCATGTACAAGATCAAGCACGAGCGCACCGCGGACTGCGTGGTGGCCGGCTACCGCGAGCACAAGAGCGGCCCGGTGGTGGGCTCGCTGCTGCTCGGCATCTACGACGACGGACGGAAACTCCAGCACGTCGGCGTCTGCGCCGCCTTCTCGATGGCCCGCCGCCGCGAACTCGTCGAGGAACTGGCCCCGTTGCGGATGGCGGACCTGTCCGAGCACCCGTGGGGTGCCTGGGCGGAGGAGGCCGCCCACGCCGAGGGCCGGCTGCCGGGCGCGGTCAGCCGCTGGACCGGCGGCAAGGACCTGTCCTGGATCGCGCTGCGCCCCGAGCGGGTGGTCGAGGTCGCCTACGACCACATGGAGGGCAGCCGTTTCCGGCACACCGCGCAGTTCCGCCGTTGGCGGCCGGACCGCACGCCGGAGAGCTGCACCTACACGCAGCTGGAGGAGCCCGTCTCGTACGACCTCGGCAGAGTGCTCGGGAAGTGACGGTACGTCAGGGGCTCGAACCGGCAAGCTGGTTCGGGCCACTGACGTGGTTCAGGAGATGTGCAGCGAGGCGGAGCCGCTGGGCGCGGGCGTCACCGTGCCGAGGGGCGAGCTGGGCGCGGTCGTCGAAGGAAGCGCCGAGGGCGAGGCCGAACCGGGCGGGGTGGGCAGCGTGTAGACGTTGTTCGGCGAGACGATCTGGGTGATCGCGGTCGCGAGGATCGTCGAGGGCTCCGAACCCTCGTGCAGGATGTCGGTGTTGAGCAGGATGGCCAGGCTGGCCTGCGCGTGCGGCAGGTAGATCACCACGCTCTCGTACCCGGGCAGCGAGCCGTTGTGGCCGATCCACCCGTGCGTGGTGAACACCCCGAAGCCGTAGCCGAGGTCGGGGGTCGGCCCGACGTTCTTGAACTTCAGCCGCTCCGCCTGGGCGCCGGGGCTGAGCAGCGGCGCGCCGGTGGCCAGCACCTTCGACCAGGTCTGCAGGTCGGCGCGGGTGGAGATCGCGGCGCCGGCCGACCAGGCCCAGGACGGGTTCCAGCCGGTGGAGTCCACGACCGCGCCACCGGGCGTCTGGTTGGTGTAGCCATGGGCGTGCGGGTCCGGGTAGGTCGCGTCGGTCGGCAGGCTCGTCCTGGTGAGCCCGGCCGGGGTGAACACCTGCTGCTGCAGGAAGTCGGGGAGCGGCTGCCCGCCGACCTTCTCGACGACCTGGCCGAGCAGGATCAGGTTGGTGTTGGAGTACTCGAACTTGCTGTCCGGCGGGAAGTTCGCCGGGTGCTTGAACGAGTACGCGAGCAGTTCGTCCGGAGTGAAGGGGCGGTTCGGGTTGGTGAGGAACGCCTGCTGGAAATCCGGGTCCAGGGTGTAGTTGTACAGGCCGCTGCGCATGTCACCGAGCTCGCGGACGGTGATCCCGTCGCCGCCGGGCACGTTCGGGACGTACTTGGAGATCGGGTCGTCCAGGCCCAGCTTGCCCTGGTCGACCAGCCGCAGGATGGCCGTGGCCGTGAGGGTCTTGGTGACGCTGCCGATCCGCATGTAGATGTCGGGCGACATCGGAGTCCCGGAGGCTTTGTCGGCGACGCCGAAGGCGCGCTGGTAGCTGCCGTCGGGGGTGGTGTAGCCGACGATCACGCCCGGGATGGAGGCCTCGGCCATCACCTGCTTGATCGCGACGTCCAGGCGGCTCATGACGTCCGGGGTGAGCGGGACCACCCCGCCGGAGGGACTGCCGCTGATGGTCGCGGACGGGCCGAGTGCGGCCGGCTCGGCGGTGACCGCCGGTCCGGTGGCCTGCCGTGCGGGCTTGGGTCCGCCGGAGCATGCGGACACGGCCAGCAGGCCGGTCAGGGCCAGGGCTGCGGCGGTCACGCGGCCGGCGGTGCGGGGAGCGGCCGTGCGCGGCCGTCGGGTGTCGGTCATCTGTCGAGGCGCCTCTCTGGGCGAAGGGCCCCGGAGCGCTGCTCCACGGGGCCGTGGGGGAGCGTCGTCACCGTAAGCACCGCCCTCGAACCCCCGCGCGTCGGCTGCGGCCGGGCTGGCCCGAACGGGCCCGCCGTCAGCCGAGCGTCCCAACCCGGCCGGCGGCTTGCTGTCAAGTACCCTCATTCGCCGGTCGGTTGGTGTCGCGGATGGCGCCCCGCGCTCGGCCGAACGGGTGAGCACCGGCATGCCGCACCCGCCCCCGGCCCCAACTCGGGCACGATCGTTTAGCCCAGCTGTGGTCGCCCTTAAGAATTCCTCGATGGACCGCACCCGCCCTCACCAGGCAGATTTCTGCCTGCCCGGAGCGCGCCCGTCAACGGTGGTCGAACCGGGCCGCTCGGCCTGCCCGACCCCGAAGGCCGTCCTCAGATCCGCACGTCAGGAGCCGTCGCCCGTGAAGGCACTCGTCAAGCAGAACGCCGAGCCCGGTCTCTGGATGATCGATGTCCCGAAGCCCGAGATCGGCCCCGGCGAGGTGCTGATCAAGGTGCTGCGGACCGGCATCTGCGGCACCGACCTGCACATCCGCAAGTGGGACGGCTGGGCGCAGCAGGCCATCAAGACCCCGCTGGTGCTCGGCCACGAGTTCGTCGGTGAGGTCGCCGAGATCGGCGCCGGCGTCGCGGACATCGCGGTCGGCGACCTGGTCAGCGGCGAGGGCCACCTGGTCTGCGGCAAGTGCCGCAACTGCCTGGCCGGCCGCCGTCACCTGTGCCGCAACACCATCGGCCTGGGCGTCAACCGCGACGGCGCCTTCGCCGAGTACGTGGCCCTGCCCGCCTCCAACGTCTGGGTGCACCGGGTGCCGGTCGACCTGGACGTGGCCGCGATCTTCGACCCGTTCGGCAACGCCGTGCACACCGCGCTGTCCTTCCCGCTGGTCGGCGAGGACGTGCTGGTCACCGGCGCCGGCCCGATCGGCATCATGGCCGCCGCGGTCGCCAAGCACGCCGGCGCCCGCAGCGTCATGATCACCGACGTCTCCCCGTACCGCCTCGACCTGGCCCGCCAGGTCGGCGTGACGCTGGCGCTCAACGTCGCCGAGCACACCATCGAGGAGGGCCAGCAGAAGCTGGGTCTGCGCGAGGGCTTCGACGTCGGCCTGGAGATGTCCGGCCGCCCCGAGGCGATGCAGTCGATGATCGCCAACATGACCCACGGCGGCAAGATCGCCATGCTCGGCCTGCCCGCCGAGGACTTCCCGGTGGACTGGGCCTCGATCGTCACCTCGATGATCACCATCAAGGGCATCTACGGCCGCGAGATGTTCGAGACCTGGTACGCGATGTCCGTGCTGCTGGAAGGCGGCCTGGACCTCAGCCCGGTGATCACCGGCCGCTACGCCGCCGCGAACTTCGAGGCCGCCTTCGACGACGCGGCCGGCGGCAACTGCGGCAAGATCATCCTCGACTGGACCGCCTGAGCCCCGGCTCGCCGATCACACAAGGAGTCTGCTCGTGTTCGACAACGTGCGCGCCGACATCGCCGCCACCCTCGACGAGATCCGCGAGGCCGGCCTGTTCAAGCCCGAGCGGGTCATCGGGACCCCGCAGAGCGCCGCGGTCACCGTCACCGGCGGCGGCCGCCCCGGTGAGGTGCTGAACTTCTGCGCCAACAACTACCTCGGCCTGGCCGACCACCCCGAGGTGCTCGCCGCGGCCAAGGACGCCCTGGACCGCTGGGGCTACGGCATGGCCTCGGTCCGCTTCATCTGCGGCACCCAGGACGTGCACAAGGAGCTGGAGGAGCGCCTCTCGACGTTCCTCGGCCAGGAGGACACGATCCTCTACTCGTCCTGCTTCGACGCCAACGGCGGTGTCTTCGAGACCCTGCTGGACGACCGCGACGCCGTCATCTCCGACGCGCTGAACCACGCCAGCATCATCGACGGCATCCGACTCAGCAAGGCCCGCCGCCACCGCTACGCCAACCGCGACATGGCCGACCTGGAGCAGCAGCTCAAGGAGACCCAGGACGCCCGCCGCCGCCTGATCGTCACCGACGGCGTCTTCTCGATGGACGGCTACGTCGCCCCGCTGCGCGAGATCTGCGACCTGGCCGACCGCTACGACGCCATGGTCATGGTGGACGACTCGCACGCCGTCGGCTTCGTCGGCGCGGGCGGCCGCGGCACCCCCGAACTGCACGGCGTGATGGACCGGGTGGACATCATCACCGGCACCCTGGGCAAGGCGCTCGGCGGTGCCTCCGGCGGCTACGTCGCGGCCCGCCGGGAGATCGTCGCCCTGCTGCGCCAGCGCTCGCGTCCGTACCTGTTCTCCAACTCGCTGGCCCCGGTGATCGCGGCGGCCTCGCTGAAGGTGCTCGACCTGGTCGAGCGGTCCAACGAACTGCGAGAGAAGCTGGCTGCCAACACCGCGCTGTTCCGCAGCCGGATGACCGAGGCCGGGTTCGAGATCCTGCCGGGCGACCATCCGATCGCCCCGGTGATGATCGGCGACGCGGCCAAGGCCGGCCGGCTCGCCGAACTCCTGCTGGAGCGCGGGGTGTACGTGATCGGCTTCTCCTACCCGGTGGTCCCGCACGGCCAGGCCCGGATCCGGGTGCAGCTGTCCGCGGCGCACTCCACCGAGGACGTCGAGCGCGCCGTCGCGGCCTTCGTGGACGCGCGCGCCGCCCTGGGGGAGTAACCCCCGCCGGGCCCGGCAGTGGCCCGCACCGACTGCCCGCGGGCCGGACCGCTCGGAACCGGACCGGCCCGCGGGCCCACAATGTCCGTGCGGCGGAGGCGAATCGATGCGTCTCCGCCGCACGGCCCACCAACCACCTGCCACACCCTCCCGCCACGGGGGTGGGGCGCCGGCCCGCACCGGTGTCCCGCCCCCGTTCGCGGTTTCCGGGGCGGTCCTGGTGGTTGCGGCGGCGGTCACGGGGGGAGAGCCGGGCGCCGGGTGGGGCCGCGGGTCAACAGCTGAGATGAATCACGTTGGAAGCACCCACCATGACCGGGATGTCAACGCGGCCCGCAACATCCGAACCGAGGGCCGCCGTATCCGGGCCGCCGCCCGACAGCACCACATACCGGGGGACGTACCGGCCCTCACCGGGTAACCGAGTGCGGTGAACGCCCGCGGATCGCCAGAGACCACCCGGCCGGAAATCGGGAGGCACGCGAGCAACCCCCGCAAGGGGAGGGGGCAGGAACCGGCCACCGTGCCCACGCGCAGCGGTACCGCGCGAAGCGCGGTAGGAACCCCGGCGCTCACGCCGGGGAGCTCGGGAGTCAAGCTGGCAGAATTGGCGTGTGATCGACGCACGACGGCTGCGGACCCTGCGGGCCGTGGCGGACCACCGCACCGTGACCGCCGCGGCGGCCGCCCTCTACCTGACCCCCTCTGCGGTCTCCCAGCAGCTGGCCGCCCTGGAGCAGGAGACCGGCCACCACCTGCTGGCCCGCGAGGGCAGGGGTGTGCGCCTGACCGCCGCCGGGGAGATCCTGCTCGGTCACGCCGACGCGGTGCTCGCCCAGCTGGAGCGCGCCGAGGCCGACCTCGCCGCGTACAGCGCGGGCGTCGCGGGCGAGGTCACCGTCGCCTCCTTCGCCACCGGCATCTCGCACGTGCTGGCCCCGGCGATCGGCCTGCTCGCCGAGCGGGCGCCGGGCGTGCGGCTCAAGGTGCTGGACGCCGAGGGCGACGCCAGCCTGCCGATGGTGCTGGACGGCCGGGCCGACCTCGCGGTGGCCGTCGAGTACCGGGGTGCCCCGCGCCCCGACGACGCCCGGCTCACCCGGGTCCCGCTCTACGCCGAGCCCTTCGAGGCGGTGCTGCCGCTGGCCCACCCGCTGGCCGCCGAGGAGGGACCGCTCGCCGTCGCCGCGCTGGCCGACGAGCCCTGGATCGGCCCCTACCCGGGCAACCCCTGTCACGACGTGGTGCTGCTGGCCTGCGAGCACGCCGGGTTCCAGCCCCGGCTGCTGCATTCCTCCGACGACTTCCGCGCGGTCGTCGCGCTCGCCTCGGCGGGTTCCGGCGTCGCCCTGGTGCCGAGGTCCGCGCTGCGCGGCGTGGACCTCTCCCGGGTCGCGGTCCGACCGGTGGACAGCGACCTGGCCACCCGGCGGGTGTTCGCCGCGGTTCGGGCCGGCGCCGACAACCACCCGCTGATCCGCCCGGTGCTGGACAGTCTCGCGGCGGCGGCCGCCGCCGGGGCCTGACCAACTGGCCTGCAGGCGAACGCAGTTCAGGTCCGCACCGTCGCCAGCAGGCCGTCCACGACCGTGACCAGTCCCTCGTGCTGGGTGTCGGCGGCGGTCGGACAGGGTGCGTCCGGATCATTACTGCCGCGGTACCAGTAGTTCCGGTCATGCCCGCGCGGCGGCACGGCGGGGCGCCTCCGGGCCCCGGGCGGTCCCGCCGACCGCCGTGACCAGGCACGTAGGATGGCTCGACGTGACGACCGTCCGTTCCGCGGCAGGAGATCCCATGGGCGCGACCGCTGCTTCCGAACCCCGGCTCCCGGTCGGGGTGATCGGCCTGGGCGACATCGCGCAGAAGGCCTACCTGCCGGTGCTCACCGCCCTGCCCGGGCTGGACCTGCGGCTGATGACCCGGGACCGGGCCAAGCTGGACCGGCTGGGGGAGGCCCACCGGATCGGTGCCGAACAGCTGTTCGCCGACCTCGGTGAGCTGATCGGCAGTGGCATCCGCGCCGCCTTCGTGCACGCCGCGACCGACCAGCACGTGCCGATCGTCGAGCAGCTGCTCACCGCCGGGGTGGACGTCTACGTCGACAAGCCGCTGGACTACACCCTGGACGGCGCCCGCCGGCTGGTCGGGCTCGCCGACCGGACCGGCCGCTCGTTGATGGTCGGCTTCAACCGGCGGCACGCGCCCGGGTACGTCCAGGCCAAGGAGCGGCCGCGCGACCTGATCGTGCTGCAGAAGAACCGCGAGGGCCTGGCGGAGGCCGCCCGCACGCTGGTCTACGACGACTTCATCCACGTCGTGGACCTGCTGCGCTTCCTCGCGCCCGGCGAGATCGAGCACGTGGACGTCCGGGCCCGCACCCGGGACGGCCTGGTCGAGCACGTGGTGCTCGCGCTCGGCGGGGAGGGCTTCACCGCTCTGGGCATCATGAACCGGGTCTCGGGTTCGACCGAGGAGGTGCTGGAGGTCTCCGGCGGCGACTCCAAGCGCGAGGTGCGCAACCTGGCCGAGGTGATCGACCACCGCGGCCAGCCCACCGTCCGCCGACGCGGCGACTGGGTGTCGGTCGCCCGCCAGCGCGGCATCGAGCAGTGCGTGGTCGGCTTCCTGGACGCCGTCCGCGCGGGGAAGACCCTCGACGCCCACGACGCGCTGCGCACCCACGAGTTGTGCGAGCTGATCGTGGAACGGATCGGTCGAAGCTGAAGAGAAGCGAAGTCAGGCTGAGTGAGCTGGAAGGGCCGAGCGGATGCTGCTCGGGGTGCACGAGGAGAACCACCGCGCCGCCGCCTTCTACCGGCGGCGCGGCTTCACGTACACCGGCGGCGAGACGCCGTACGTGCTGGACCCGGAGGCCCGGATCCTGGAGATGGCCCTCCTGCTGGACTGACATCCCGTACGGGAGGGCCTCGGGCGCCTCAGCCGGCCACGTACGCCGCCAGGTGCTCGCCGGTCAGCGTGGAGCGGGCCGCGACCAGCTCGGCCGGGGTGCCCTCGAAGACCACCCGGCCGCCGTCGTGGCCGGCCCCCGGGCCGAGGTCGATGATCCAGTCCGCGTGCGCCATGACCGCCAGGTGGTGCTCGATCACGATCACCGACTTGCCGGAGTCCACCAGCCGGTCCAGCAGCCCGAGCAGCTGCTCGACGTCCGCCAGGTGCAGACCGGTGGTCGGCTCGTCCAGGACGTAGACCCCGCCCTTGTCCGCCATGTGGGTGGCCAGCTTCAGCCGCTGCCGCTCGCCGCCGGACAGCGTGGTGAGCGGCTGGCCGAGGCTCAGGTAGCCGAGGCCGACGTCGGCGAGCCGCTCCAGGATCCGGTGCGCGGCCGGCAGTTTCGCCTCGCCGGCGCCGAAGAACTCCTCCGCCTCGGTCACCGACATCGCGAGCACCTCGCTGATGTCCCGGTGGCCGAGCCGGTACTCCAGCACCGAGGCCTGGTAGCGCTTGCCCTCGCAGTCCTCGCAGGTGGTGGCCACCCCGGCCATCATCGCCAGGTCGGTGTAGACCACGCCCGCGCCGTTGCAGGTCGGGCAGGCGCCCTCCGAGTTGGCGCTGAACAGGGCCGGCTTGACGTCGTTCGCCTTGGCGAAGGCCTTGCGGATCGGGTCCAGCAGGCCGGTGTACGTCGCCGGGTTGCTGCGCCGGGAGCCCTTGATGGCGCCCTGGTCGACGTACACCACGCCCGCGTCCGCCGCCCCTGACTGCTGACCCAGCGAGCCGTGGATCAGCGAGCTCTTGCCGGAGCCGGCGACACCGGTGACCACGGTGAGCACCCCGAGCGGGACGTCCACGTCCACGTCCCGCAGGTTGTGGGCGTTCGCGCCGCGGATCGCCAGCGTGCCGCCGGGCTTGCGGACGGTCGGCCGCAGCGTCGTCCGGTCGGCCAGGTGGCGGCCGGTGACGGTGCCGCTGGTGCGCAGCCCGTCCACGCTGCCCTCGAAGCAGACCGCGCCGCCGGCCGTACCGGCCCCGGGGCCGAGGTCCACCACGTGGTCGGCGATCGCGATGATCTGTGGCTTGTGCTCCACCACCAGCACCGTGTTGCCCTTGTCCCGCAGGCGCAGCAGCAGGTCGTTCATCCGGCTGATGTCGTGCGGGTGCAGGCCGGTGGTGGGCTCGTCGAAGACATAGGTGGTGTCGGTGAGCGAGGAGCCGAGGTGGCGGATCATCTTGACGCGCTGGGCCTCGCCGCCGGAGAGGGTCCCGGAGGAGCGGTCGAGCGAGAGGTAGCCGAGGCCGATCTCGACGAAGGAGTCCAGGGTCTGCTGGAGCGCGGTGAGCAGCGGCGTCACCGAGGGCTCGTCCAACTCGCGGACCCAGTCGGCGAGGTCGCTGATCTGCATGGCGCAGGCGTCGGCGATGCTGACGGCCCCGATCTTGGACGAGCGGGCGGCCTCGCTCAGCCGGGTGCCCCCGCAGTCCGGGCAGGAGGTGAAGGTGACGGCGCGCTCCACGAAGGCCCGGATGTGCGGCTGCAGGGCGTCCTTGTCCTTGGACAGCATGGACTTCTGGAGCTTGGGGATCAGGCCCTCGTAGGTGAGGTTGACGCCGTTGATCTTGACCTTGGTCGGCTCCCGGTACAGGAAGTCCTGCAGTTCCTTCCTGGTGTACTTGCGGATCGGCTTGTCCGGGTCGAGGAAGCCGGAGTTGGTGTAGACGCCGACCGTCCACCAGCTGTCCGGCTTCCAGCCGGGGATGGTGATCGCGCCCTCGGCGAGCGACTTGGTGGCGTCGTAGAGCTGGGTGAGGTCGATGTCGGAGACGCTGCCGCGGCCCTCGCAGCGCGGGCACATGCCGCCGGTGATGCTGAAGCTGCGCCGCTCCTTGACGGTTTTGCCGCCGCGCTCGACGGTCACGGCACCGGCGCCGCTGATCGAGGGGACGTTGAAGGAGTACGCCTTGGGGGAGCCGATGTGCGGCTTGCCGAGCCGGCTGAACAGGATCCGCAGCATCGCGTTGGCGTCGGTGGCGGTGCCGACCGTGGAGCGCGGGTCGGCGCCCATCCGCTGCTGGTCGACGATGATCGCGGTGGTCAGCCCCTCCAGGACGTCCACCTCGGGGCGGGCCAGGGCGGGCATGAAGCCCTGGACGAAGGCGCTGTAGGTCTCGTTGATCAGCCGCTGCGACTCGGCGGCGATGGTGTCGAAGACCAGCGAGCTCTTGCCCGAGCCGGAGACTCCGGTGAACACGGTCAGGCGGCGCTTGGGGATGTCGACGCTGACGTCCTTGAGGTTGTTCTCGCGGGCGCCGTGCACGCGGATCAGGTCGTGGCTGTCGGCGACGTGCGGCTCGGCCATCGTTCTTTTCGCTCCCTGGCTGTCGGGCGGGTTCTACCGTGGGTCGATCGGAGCCCGCCCCGAGGGAGCACCCTCGGGGCGGGCGGAGGCTCAGCGCACCTCGTTGAAGCGGATCATGTTGCCCGCCGGGTCGCGGAAGGAGCAGTCGCGGATGCCGTACGGCTGCAGGGTCGGCTCCTGGACGAGCTCGGCGCCGCCGGACTTCAGCCGGTCGAACACCCCGTCCAGGTCGGTGGTGGCGAGCACCAGCCGGGCGTACGTCCCCTTCGCCATCATCTCGGCGATGGTACGCCGCTCGTCCTCGGTGATGCCCGGATCGGCGGTCGGCGGCTCCAGCACCACCGACACCCCCGGCTGCCCGGCGGGCCCGACGGTGATCCACCGCATCGTGCCGCCGCCGACGTCGTTGCGGACCTCGAAGCCGAGCAGGTCGCGGTAGAAGGCGAGCGAGGCCTCGGGGTCGGTGTGCGGGAGGAAGGTCCAGTGAATGGTGATCTCGTTCATGACCGCAACGCTAGGCCCGGCCCCGGCGCGGGCGCTTCTCGAATCCTGATCGGTCCGCGCCTGGGCTGGATTACGCGGTGCGGCCCGCACCCGCGGTGGCGGAGGCGAGCGCATCCCACTGGTCCCGGGTCGGGCCGTCGAGCTGCGGCTCGAAGTCGGGGTGGGCGGCCAGCCAGGCGGTGACGTGGCGGTCCACCTCCTCGCTGCCGTAGGCCTCGTCGGGCGTACGCACCAGATGGCGCACCTGGGCTCGGGCCCGCATGACGACGGGGTCCTCGAAGGCGCAGGCGGCCAGGGCGGCGGCCCGCCGGTCCGAGGGCGGTGAACTCTCCGCGAGGCGCTGCTCGTTGGCGCGGTCGGCGGTCACCTGCGCGTCGAACAGCGGGCGGAGCGTCCGGGTGGTCCAGGCGTGGTAGCCGGTGGGGTCCGCGGCGACCTCGTCGGCATGGGCGCCGAGGTACTGGGCGGTGCGCAGGGCGAGGGCCGCGCCGTGGCCGAGGGTGGGGTTGGTGTGGATCAGGCTGTCCCCGGCGTTGACCAGGCCGGTGACGACCGGTCCGTCATCGTCGGTCAGGGTGGTCCAGCGGTTGTCCAGGCCGGCCATCGCCAGCACGGCCGACTGCGGTTCGGGGTCCAGGTCGAGCCAGGCGGCGCAGGCGGGGAAGCTGCGGGCGGCGGCCTCGAACACGGTGGGGTCGATGAGCGCGCTGCGGCTCGGATCGCCCGTGGAGAGCACCACGTTCACCGCGAAGGTGTCGTTGTCGGACGGGAAGACGCCGGCGAGCGCGAACGCCGCGGCCGAGCCGGGCTTCACCCGCCCGGGATCACGCGGACCGTCGGCGCGTAGACGGTACCAGCGGCACAGGTAGGCGATCCCGGCGCGGTGGCTGTCGACCACGGGCGGGCGGCAGCCGGCCGCGACCAGCCAGCCGGGAACCGGCGAGCGGCGGCCGGAGGCGTCGACGACGAGGTCCGCCCGGTGCGTCTGCGCGCCCACCCGTATGCCGGTGACCCGAGCGGGGCGGCCCTCCTCGACCAGGAGGGCGCTCACCCGGCAGCCCCGCCGCACCTCGACGGTGGGTTCCCGCCGTACGGCGGAGGCCAGGGCGGCCTCCAGCACGATGCGGCGCATGCGCAGGGTCACCAGGTCCTCGTCGCCGGCCCGGTGCGGCGGATGCTCACCGAACCAGTCGAAGTCGTGGTACTCCCGGGCGCCGCGGGCCAGCAGGTCCGCGTGGACATCGGGAGCGTCGGCCTGCAGAACGGTGCGCACGGGCGCGAGGAAGGAGTGGGGCTGGACGGCCTGCGGGACCCTGGGCCGGTCCCAGTGGAGGAAGTCGTGGTTCAGGTCGTCTCCGGCCTGCCGCGCGTCCTGCTCGAACAGGGTGACCTCGTGGCCCCGCCGTCCGAGCATGAGCGCTGTTCCCAGCCCGCCGATACCCCCACCGATCACCGCAACCCGCGCCACTGGTGCTCCCCTTCGCGTCGTGTTGCGGAGGGAGCCTACTGCTCGGTGATCTTCGATGGGAAACCGGGGACCGGGCGCTGTGCGACGGGCTCGGGCTGTGCGCCGACGTCGCCCCGGAGCTGTTCACGTTCGACCGGCCGACGAGGATGCGGCTACGGCATTCCGCCCCGCTGGGCTGTGCTCAACGGGGCGGAACCGGTATCACCAGGTGTCGTTCAGTGTCCCGTTGCCGGAACTGCCTGTCGTGAAGGAGTGGTTGTTGCCGGGCTCCCAGGTGATCGAGCCGTCGGCGTTCTTGATGACGTACTTGTACTCGATGGAGGTGTTGGCGGGCAGGGTGACCGTGCCGCCCCAGGTCGGGTAGTTGGCCGAGGAGAGCGGGATGGCCTGGCTGGTGTTCCAGCTGCCCAGGGCGGGGATCGAGCCGACCAGGTAGACGTTCTGGCCCCAGGTGGTCGTCTCGTTGACGTTGAAGGTCTCGCCCGCCGTGTTGGCGGCGGCGGTCGGGGTGTACAGCGCCACGGCGTCGTTGGCCGGGACGGTGACGGTCGCGGTGCCGTTGGTGCCCACGGTGACGGTCGGGCCGGAGCAGGCTCCGGTCGAGACGGTGAGGTTGCCGTGGATGATGTCGCAGTAGGTGCCCGCTGCCAGGCCGGTCTCGACGGTCACGGTCTTGGCGCTGGACTCGTTGTTGATCGCGATCCAGCCGCGGTTGCCCCGGCTGAAGGAGACGAAGTTCGTGCCGTCGTCGTACCAGTTGCCGACCGACTGGCCCGCCACGGCGTTGTGCCAGCCGACCATGTTGGCGATGCCCTGGTACTGGTCGGTGCAGAACCAGCCGCTGGAGCAGTTGGTGTTGGTGACGAACCCGTTGGAGTCGGACGGCGGGGAGTCGTCGCTGTTGGTCCAGGTGAAGCTGGCGTACACCTGCGGGACGTCGTAGCCCCAGGCCAGTTCGAACTCGTTGGCCAGGATGTAGGGGGCGCCGGACTTGTAGTTGAGGGTGCTGCCGTCGCGCTCGGTGTCGTGGTTGGTCACCATCGACGTCGAGCTGGCGGCCGGCTCCAGGCCCCAGCTCTGGCCGAAGGACTTGAGGTTGGCGATGTTGCCGGTGAACTGGCTCTTCAAGTCCCTGGCGTAGGTGAACTCGATGACGCTGCCGTTGGACTCGAAGGCGCCCGGCGCGAGGTTGCCCGAGCTGCCCGGGATGACCTCCTGGTAGACGTAGGGCCGGGAGCCGGTCCAGGTGGTGTTGTTCACCTGGGACAGGACGGCCGCCATGTCGGCCTGGTTGATGTGCTTGGCGGCGTCCATCCGGAAGCCGTCCACGCCGAGGCTGACCAGGCTGTTGAGGTAGCCGGCCTCGGTGGACCGGACGTGCGCGGTCTCGGTGTAGAGGTCCTCCAGGTTCGACAGGTCGCACTCCTGGACCTGGGTCTGGTTGTTCCAGTCCTGGATGGACATGTCCGCGTTCGGGCAGTTGGCCGGGGAGCTGTGGAAGTCCGCCGAGGTGTACCCGGGCTGGGCGTACGTCTGCGTCGAGGCGTTGAAGCTGTCGCCGCCGTAGGAGTCGGTGCTGGTGTTGCCGGCGCCGGCCATGTGGTTGAGCACGGCGTCCGCATAGACCTTGACGCCTGCGTTGTGGCAGGTGGCGACCATGGACGCGAACTGCGCCGCGGTGCCCATCCGGCTGTTGAGGTCGTAGCCGATCGGCTGGTACACCTCCCACCAGGGGTGGCTGGTCTGGTTGAGCCGGATCGAGTCCTCCGGCGGGGCCACCTCGACCGCGCCGTAGCCCTTCGGGCCGAGGACGCTGGTGCACTCGCCGGCAACCGACGACCAGTTCCACTCGAAGAGGTTGGCGATCACGTCGCCGCCGTCGGGGGCGCTGGTGGCGTGGGCGGTGGTCTGGACGGTGAGCGGCAGGACGGCACCGGCAAGCAGGGCGCCGACCGCCGTTAGGACGGTTCTGCCGCGTCGACGGGGTCGCTTCATGTGGGGGTTCTCCTGTGCTGGCGGCCGGACGCGGGCCACCGGGTAGCACGAGGCGAGCGCATCGTCGCGCGGGTGGAACCGGGAGGCCGCGGTGGAGCCGGGGTGGGGGGCATGCTCCGGGCCGGCTCGCGGTACCGCCCGGACGGGGATGGTCGTATGATCCGCCGAGTTCCCGCCCGGCGGAGCGACGACCGGGGAGCCACGCGGCCGCGGACCCGCCTGGCACCTCATCGTGCGGGGGCCACCCTGATGGCCGGGGGATCCGCCGCGAGCAGACCATCTCGCGCCCGGCGTTACGACGTCAAGAACTCGGTGGAAATTCTTACTGCAAGTTGCAGAAAGTAATTGCGGGGCGACCGTGGAATATGCGCGCCCCCCCGGAGGGGATCCCTGGCCACGTGATCGCCGACAACGGCTGCCCCTCCGCGCTACCGGTCCGGGCGTGCCCGTTACCCGGGCGTGCCCGTTACCCGGGCGTGCCCGTTACCCGGGCGTGCCCGTTACCCGGGGGCGTCGCGCACGGGTGTGCGGTGACCCTGCGGCTTTTGGCCGGAAAGCCAGGCGGCTCAGGAGCGGAGAGCGCGAACCTGTGCAACGATCACGCGCTTTCCTGGTGCGGGACCTCTCACCGCGCCGACCGGAGTTGAAGGGCGCGGCGGAGAAGCCGGGCTCGGCGGCGGGTGAGGGACGCGGCGGTCGCCGTGAGCGTGGTTGCTGTGCGCCGGCCGGGGCGACACCCTGGCCTCGATCCCGCTGCACCTGTCCCCGCCCCACCCTCTCGGGGTGCCAACCCTCAACAGCCTGACCCACACATCAAGCAGGAGGGCTTAAAACAAGCAGGCATGATTGCTTTTTTCTTCGGCCGGTGCCACGCTGCTGCCCGGCGGTGCTCGTGCGGGGTGTCGTCAACCCACCGGCAGGGGAGGCGTTTTGGCGCTCGCACGCTCGGTACTGCGGATCGGAAATGCCTCGGGGTTCTACGGTGATCGCTTCGCGGCGGTGCGGGAGATGCTCACGGGCGGGCCGCTGGATGTGCTCAGCGGGGACTACCTCGCCGAGCTCACCATGCTGATCCTGGCCCGGGACCGGCTGAAGGACCCGTCGCTCGGGTACGCCCGGACCTTCCTGCGACAGATGGAGGAGTGCCTCGGTCTGGCCCGCGAGCGGGACGTGAAGATCGTGGTGAACGCGGGCGGGCTCAACCCCGCCCGACTCGCCGACCGGCTGAGGGAGTTGGCGCAGCGCCTGGGCGTCGCAGCGGCCGTGGCCCATGTCGAGGGCGATGACCTGCTGTCGCGCCGGTCCGAACTGGGCTTGCCCGAGGGCCTGTTGGCCGCCAACGCCTACCTCGGCGGCTTCGGCATCGCCGCCTGCCTGGCCGAGGGCGCGGACGTGGTGGTGACCGGGCGGGTCACCGACGCCGCACTCGTGGCCGGGCCGGCGATCGCCCACTTCGGCTGGACGAGCGACGACCTCGACGCCCTGGCCGGGGCGGTGGTGGCCGGGCACGTCCTGGAGTGCGGGGCGCAGGCGACCGGCGGCAACTACGCCTTCTTCCGTGAGCACGACGTGACCTGCCCGGGCTTCCCGCTCGCCGAGCTGCACGCCGACGGCTCCAGCGTGATCACCAAGCACCCCGGCACCGGCGGGGCCGTCACCGTCGGCACCGTCACCGCCCAACTCCTGTACGAGACCGGCGGATCGCACTACCTCGGCCCGGACGTCACCGCCCGGCTGGACACCGTCCGGCTCACCGAGGAGGGCCCGGACCGGGTGCGGATCGACGGCGTGCGCGGTGAGGCCCCGCCGCCCACCCTGAAGGTCGGCCTCAACCGGCTCGGTGGCCACCGCAACGAGGTGGTCTTCGTGCTCACCGGCCTGGACATCGAGGCCAAGGCCGAGCTGGTGCAACGGCAGTTCGCCGCCGCCCTGCCGCCCGAGGCCCGCCCGGCCGAACTGCGCTGGACCCTCGCCCGCACCGACCGCCCGGACGCGGCCACCGAGGAGACCGCCTCCGCGCTGCTGCGGCTGACCGCACGCGACCCCGACCCGGCCAAGGTCGGCCGCGAACTCGGCAAGACCGCAGTCGAATTGGGTCTGGCCGGGTACCCTGGCTTCCACCTCACCGCGCCACCCGGCGCGGGCGCACCGTACGGGGTGTTCACCGCCGCGTACGTCGACGCCAAGCTGGTGGAGCACGCCGCCGTACTGCCGGACGGCCGCCGGATCGCCGTCCC
Organism: Kitasatospora sp. NPDC001159; assembly: GCF_053598235.1. Taxonomy (NCBI): domain Bacteria; kingdom Bacillati; phylum Actinomycetota; class Actinomycetes; order Kitasatosporales; family Streptomycetaceae; genus Kitasatospora; species Kitasatospora sp. NPDC001159. The sequence continues at coordinate 48,311 of NZ_JBSFJV010000034.1, read as the reverse complement.
GCCGGCTCCGGTCACTTCCCAACCTGTCGAATCAGCGGGCGAGTTGCCCGCCCCGCTGCCCGAGAGTCCGACCCGCCGCGCCCCGCTCGGCCTGGTGGCCGGTGCCCGCAGTGGCGACAAGGGGGGCGACGCCAACCTCGGTGTCTGGGCCCGGAGCGAGGACGGCTGGCGCTGGCTCGCGCACACCCTCACCGTCGATCTCCTGCGCGAACTCCTCCCAGAGACGGCCGAGTTGGCCGTAACGCGGCACCTGTTGCCGAACCTGCGGGCGGTCAACTTCACCGTGACCGGCCTGCTCGGCGAGGGCGTCGCCGCCCAGCACCGCTTCGACCCGCAGGCCAAGGCCCTGGGGGAGTGGCTGCGCTCCCGCCACCTCGACATTCCGGAGGCCCTGCTGTGACCGTCCTGACCACCCGCGTCGAACCGGCCGGGCCCGATTACGCCGAGCACCGCGCCGCGATGGTCGCCAAGCTCGCCGAGCTCGACGCCGAGCACGCCAAGGCGCTTGCGGGCGGCGGCCCCAAGTACGTGGAGCGCCACCGCAAGCGCGGCAAGCTGCTGGCCCGCGAGCGGATCGAGCTGCTGGTCGACCCGGACTCCCCGTTCCTGGAGCTGTCCCCGCTGGCCGCCTGGGGGAGCGACTACCCGGTGGGCGCGGCCCTGGTCACCGGCATCGGCGTGATCGAGGGTGTGGAATGCGTGATCACCGCCAACGACCCGACGGTGCGCGGCGGCGCCAGCAACCCGTGGACCCTCCGAAAAGCCCTGCGGGCCAACGAGATCGCGCTGCACAACCGCCTCCCGCTGGTCAATCTGGTCGAGTCCGGCGGTGCCGATCTGCCCAGCCAGAAGGAGATCTTCATCCCCGGCGGCGCCCTCTTTCGGGACCTCACCCGGCTGTCCGCCGCCGGAATCCCCACCGTGGCCGTGGTGTTCGGCAACTCGACGGCCGGCGGCGCCTACGTGCCGGGTATGTCCGACCACACCGTGCTGGTCAAGGAACGTGCCAAGGTGTTCCTCGGCGGCCCGCCGCTGGTGAAGATGGCCACCGGTGAGGAGGCCGACGACGAGTCGCTGGGCGGTGCCGAGATGCACGCCCGCGCCTCCGGCCTGGCCGATCACTTCGCGGTGGACGAGGCAGACGCACTGCGGATCGCCCGCCGGATCGTCGCCCGGCTAGACCACCGCAAGCCGGGGCCTTCGCCGGACCGGTTCGCCGAGCCGCCGAAGTACGACGAGGAGGAACTGCTCGGCATCGTCCCGGGCGACCTCAAGGTGCCCTTCGACCCGCGCGAGGTGATCGCCCGGATCGTCGACGGTTCCGACTTCGACGAGTTCAAGCCGCTCTACGGCACCAGCCTGGCCGTCGGCTGGGCCCGCCTCCACGGCTACCCGGTCGGCATCCTGGCCAACGCCCAGGGCGTGCTGTTCAGCGCGGAGTCCCAGAAGGCCGCCCAGTTCATCCAGTTGGCGAACCAGCGGAACACCCCGCTGCTGTTCCTGCACAACACCACCGGCTACATGGTCGGCAAGGACTACGAGCAGGGCGGCATCATCAAGCACGGCGCGATGATGATCAACGCCGTCGCCAACTCCGCGGTCCCGCACCTGTCGGTGCTGATGGGCGCGTCCTACGGCGCCGGCCACTACGGCATGTGCGGCCGGGCGTACGAGCCGCGCTTCCTGTTCTCCTGGCCGAGCGCCAAGTCCGCCGTGATGGGCCCCCAGCAACTCGCCGGGGTGCTGTCGATCGTCGCCCGCCAGTCGGCCGCGGCGAAGGGCCAGCCGTACGACGAGGACGCGGACGCGGCGATCCGGGTGATGGTCGAGCAGCAGATCGAGGCCGAGTCGCTGCCGGTGTTCCTGTCCGGCCGGCTCTACGACGACGGCGTGATCGACCCGCGCGACACCCGTACGGTGCTCGGCCTGTGCCTGTCCGCGATCCACAACGCGCCGGTCGAGGGCGCGCGCGGCTACGGCGTCTTCCGGATGTGAGAGGGCTACCGACGATGGCTTCCAAGATTTCGATCACCAACCTGCTGGTCGCCAACCGGGGCGAGATCGCCCGCCGGGTGTTCCGCACCTGCCGGGAGCTCGGCATCGCGACCACCGCCGTCCACTCCGACCCGGACGCCGCCGCCCCGCACGTACGCGAGGCGGACGCCGCCGTCCGGCTGCCCGGCGCCGCCCCCGCCGACACCTACCTGCGCGGCGAGCTGATCGTGCGCGCCGCGCTGGCGGCCGGGGCCGACGCCGTCCACCCCGGGTACGGATTCCTCTCCGAGAACGCCGAGTTCGCGCGGGCGGTGCTGGATGCGGGCCTGGTCTGGGTCGGCCCGCCGCCGGCCGCGATCGCCGCGATGGGCTCCAAGACCGCCGCCAAGCGACTGATGGCCGACGCCGGGGTGCCCGTCCTGGGGGCGCTGGCCGAGCCGACCGAGGCCGACCTGCCGGTGCTGGTCAAGGCCGCGGCGGGCGGCGGCGGCCGCGGCATGCGGGTGGTCCGCCGGCTGGCGGACCTGCCCGCCGAGCTGGCGGCGGCCCGGACCGAGGCGGCCAAGGCCTTCGGCTCGGACGAGGTGTTCTGCGAGCGCTACCTGCCCGCCGGGCGACACGTCGAGGTCCAGCTGCTGGCCGACACCCACGGCACGGTCTGGGCGGTCGGCGACCGCGACTGCTCGCTGCAGCGGCGGCACCAGAAGGTGGTCGAGGAGGCCCCGGCCCCCGGCCTCCCGGCGGAGGTGCGGTCCGAGCTGCACGCGGCGGCCGTGAACGCCGCCCGGGCGATCGGCTATGTCGGCGCCGGCACCGCCGAGTTCCTGCTCGCCGAGGACGGCCGGTTCTACTTCCTGGAGATGAACACCCGCCTCCAGGTCGAGCACCCGGTCACCGAGGCGGTCACCGGTCTGGACCTGGTCGCGCTCCAACTCGCCGTCGCCGAAGGGGAGAGGCTGCCCGGGCCCACCCCGCCGCCAGCCGCCGGCCACGCGATCGAGGCCCGGCTGTACGCCGAGGACCCGGCCAAGGACTGGCAGCCCGCCACCGGCACCCTGTACCGCTTCGAACTCGCCACCGATCACCAGGAGTTCACCGGCACCCGCACCGACACCGGCCTGCGCCTGGACTCCGGTGTCGAGTCCGGTAGCGAGGTCACCCCGCACTACGACGCGATGCTCGCCAAGGTGATCGCCTGGGCGCCGACCCGCGCCGCCGCCGCCCGCAGGCTGGCCGACGCGCTGGCCCGGGCGAGGGTCCACGGGCCGTCCACCAACCGGGAGTTGCTGGTCCGGGTGCTGCGCCACCCGGCCTTCCTCGCCGAACGCCTGCACACCGGCTTCCTGACCGAGCACGCAGTCGAGCTCGCCGCCCCGGACGGCAAGGGGGCCGGGCATGCCGCCCTGGCCGCCGCCCTCGCCGACGCCGCCGCCCGACGCACGGCGCTGCCGTCAGGCTGGCGCAACCTGCCCTCCCAGCCGCAGCTGAAGCGCTACCGGGCTGCCGACGGAACGGAGTTGGAGGTCCGCTACCGCACCACCCGGGCCGGCCTGCTGGCCGAGGACCACCCGGACGTCGAACTGGTCGAAGCCACCGCCGAGCTGGTCGTCCTGCGCGAGGGCGAGGTCCGACGCGCCTACCGGGTGGCCCGCTACGGCGACCGGGCGGACCAGGTGTACGTGGACACCCCGACCGGCGGCACCGCGCTCACCGCCCTGCCGCGCTTCCCCGACCCGACCGCCCAGACCGACCCCGGCGCCCTGCTCGCCCCGATGCCCGGCACCGTGCTCCGCACCACCGCCGCCGTCGGGGACGCCGTCACCGCCGGACAGCCGCTGCTCGTGCTGGAGGCGATGAAGATGGAGCACCGCGTCACCGCCCCCGCCGACGGCATCCTCGTCGAACTCCTCGCCACCCCCGGCCGGCAGGTCGAACTCGGCACCCTGCTGGCCGTCGTCCAGACCACCGAAGCCTGAGGAAGGACCCCCGCATGTCCGCCATCGGCAGTCAGCTCCTCGAAACCCCCGAACGCAAGGCCCTGCGTCAGGCCGTCGGCGACCTCGGCCGCCGCTACGGCTCCGCCTACTACCTCGCCAAGGCCCGGGCCGGCGAGCCCGCCGAGGAACTCTGGGCGGAGGCAGGCAAGATCGGCTACCTCGGCGTCAACCTGCCAGCCGAGTACGGCGGCGGGGGCGGCGGCATCACTGACCTCGCCATCATCCTGGAGGAACTCGGCACCGCCGGCTGCCCGTTGCTACTGCTGATCGTCTCCCCGGCGATCTGCGGTACGGTGATAGCCCGCTACGGCACCGAGGAGCAGAAGCGGCGCTGGCTGCCCGGACTCGCCGACGGCAGCCGCAAGATGGCCTTCGGCATCACCGAGCCGGACGCCGGCTCCAACTCGCACCGGATCTCCACGGTAGCCCGCCGGGACGGCGAGGACTGGCTGCTGACCGGCCGCAAGGTGTTCGTCTCCGGCATCGACCACTCCGACGCCGTGCTGTTCGTCGCCCGCACCGAAGACGCTCGCACCGGCAAACTCAAGCCCTGCCTGTTCGTCGTCCCGCGCGACACCCCCGGCTTTGAGTACCGGGCGATCCCGATGGAGCTGGTCGCCCCCGAGAAGCAGTTCCAGGTCTTCCTGGACGACGTCCGGCTGCCCGCCGGCGCCCTGGTCGGCGACGAGGACGCCGGTCTGCTCCAGCTGTTCGCCGGCCTCAACCCCGAGCGGATCCTCACCGCCGCGTTCTCGCTGGGCCTCGCCCGGCAGGCCCTCGGCAAGGCCGTCGAGTACGCCAGGACCCGCACCGTCTGGTCCACTCCGATCGGCGCCCACCAGGGCCTGGCCCACCCGCTGGCCCAGTGCGCGGTGGAGATCGAGCTGGCCCGGCTGATGACCCAGAAGGCCGGGCTGCTCTACGACGCGGGCGAGGACCTGGCCGCCGGGGAGGCCGCCAACATGGCCAAGTACGCCGCCGGGGAGGCCGCCGCCCGGACGGTCGACCAGGCGGTGCAGACCCTCGGCGGCAACGGCCTGACCCAGGAGTACGGGCTGGGCGCGCTGCTGGCGGCCACCCGGGTCGGCCGGGTCGCCCCGGTCAGCCGGGAGATGGTGCTCAACTTCGTCGCCCAGCACACTCTGGGCCTGCCCAAGTCGTACTGACCCTCCTGAGGCGCCGCTGTCCTGGCCTGGGTCACCGCACGGCGCTCAGGTGGGCGAACGCCACGGTGGTGGACCCGTACCCGGTGTGCGGGTCGAACTTCCCGCCGCAGGTGATCACGCGCAGCTCGGCCCGGTCGTCGCGCGGCGCGCGGGCGGGGCGGTCAGGACTCGGCATCGCGGCCGGGGCGGCGGCGCATCGCGCGGATGGTCAGTCCGCCCGCTCCGACGACCAGCGCCCCGCCGCCGATCACCTCGGCGGCGTTGGCCCCGGAGGTGCCGCCGCCACCGGTGCCGACGCCGCCGTGCGGCTCGTGACGGGTCGGCGAGGTGCTCGGCGAGTGGCCGGGAGAGTGCGTGGGCGAGTGCGAGGGGCTGGGCGAGGGCGAGGAGGTGGCGCAGGAGACCTCGAAGAGCTTCCGCTTCGCCGTGCCGCTCTCACCCGAGAACGTCCACACGAGCTTGTAGTGCCCGTTCGGAAGGGTGAACACGGCGGTCGCGCCGGTGCCGTTGGTGAGCGTGATCTGTCCGGCCCGCACCGGTGCGGTGCCGGTCGGCTGCTGTTGCTCGATCGTCCAGTTGACCTGGTGGACGGTGTCGAAGTTGAAGGCGTCCAGGTAGAACTTGCAGACCTTGCGTTCGTCGCGGGTGTCGGTCACCGGAGTGGTGCCGCTGTGGATCTCGACGTCGCCGTTGTCGCCCGGCGCGGCCAGCGTGGCCGGGGCCCCACCGAGGGTGAGCGCGGCCGCCACCGTGGCGGCGGCGGACAGTCGGCGGGCGGACGGCAGGGAGGGGGAGGTGGGTCGCACGGGGAGTGCTCCAGGGTCCGGGGCCGCACCCGGGGGCGGGCGGCCGTGGTGCACACCGTCCGGGCGGGCGCACCCGGGAGCAACCGTGCCACGCGTGCTGCGCCCCCGGTTCCCCACAATGGCCCAGCCACCCCCCTGACTGTCCGTATGCTCCTGAGCACGCCCGCGAGCCGACCCCCCGACGGGTTTGTTGCTGCATCAACTTCCTTGCTGGAGGCTTACCTTGGTGTTCCGAAGCGAGTTCCCCGACGTCCCCGTGGTCGACCTGCCGATCCATGACGCGGTGCTCGGCGCCGCCGCCGAGTACGGCGAGCGGCCGGCCCTGATCGACGGCCTCACCGGGGAGCAGGTCAGCTACGCGCGGCTCGCCGCCTCGGTCGAGCGGGTCGCCGCCGGGCTGGCCGAGGCAGGAGTGCGCAAGGGCGACGTGGTGGCCCTGTTCAGCCCCAACTCGATCGTGTACCCGATGGCCTACTACGGCGCCACCCGGGCCGGTGCCACCGTGACCACGGTGTCCTCCCTCTCCACTCCGACCGAACTCGCCGGCCAGCTCCGCGACAGCGGCGCCCGCTGGCTGATCACCGTCTCCCCGTTCCTGCCGACCGCCGGTGCGGCCGCCGAACTGCTCGCCGCCGACGGCCGCGCGCTGACCGAGGTCATCGTGCTGGACGGCGCCGACGGCCACCGCTCGCTCGCCGACCTGCTGGCCGCCACCGGCCCCGCCCCCGAGACCACGATCGACCCGGGCCGGGACGTCGCCGTACTGCCCTACTCCAGCGGCACCACCGGCCTGCCCAAGGGCGTGATGCTCACCCACCGCTCGATCGCCACCAACCTCGCCCAGACCGACGCCCTCTACCGCCCCGCCGTCGGCGAACGGGTGCTCGCCGTGCTGCCCTTCTTCCACATCTACGGCCTGGCGGCGCTGCTCAACCAGCCGCTGCGCTGCGGCGCCACCGTGGTCGTGCTGCCCCGCTTCGACCTGGAGCAGTTCTGCCGCGCGATCGAGCAGCACCGGGTGCAGGCCCTGGTGGTGGCCCCGCCGATCGCCCTCGCCCTGGCCAAGCACCCGGTGGTGGACGGCTTCGACCTCTCCTCCGTCGAGTACCTGCTGTGCGCGGCCGCCCCGCTGGACCAGGACCTCGCCGACTCCTGCGCCCGGCGTCTGGGCCTGCCGCACCTGCTCCAGGGCTACGGCATGACCGAGCTGTCCCCGGTCACCCACGTGGTCTCCCCGACCGAACGCGACCCCTCGCCCGGCTCGGTCGGCCGGATGGTCCCCTCCACCGAACTGCGGGTCACCGCCCTGGACGGCACCGGCGAGGACCTCGGGCCCGGCGAGCGCGGCGAGCTGCTGATCCGCGGCCCGCAGGTGATGAAGGGCTACTTCGGCCGCCCCTCCGACACCGCCGCCGTGATCGACGCCGAGGGCTGGCTGCACACCGGTGACATCGGCTACGTGGACGAGCGCGGCTACCTGCACATCGTCGACCGGGTCAAGGAGCTGATCAAGTACAAGGGCTACCAGGTCGCCCCCGCCGAACTGGAGGCCGTACTGCTCGGCCACCCGCAGATCACCGACGCCGCCGTGATCGGCGTCCCCGACGCCGACGGCACCGAGTGCCCCAAGGCCTTCGTGGTCCGCGCCCCCGGCAGCGCCCTGACCGCCGAGGAGGTCACCGGCTACGTGGCCGGGCAGGTCGCCCCCTACAAGAAGGTCCGCGCGGTGGAGTTCGTCGACGCCGTCCCCAAGTCCGCGGCCGGCAAGATCCTCCGCCGCGAACTGCGCGCCCGCGAGGCCGCGCGCGCCGAGGTCGCCTCCTGACGCCCCTGGACCCCGATCCGACGTCCCCCGCCGGTCAGGACCCACCCGGCGGACGAGGACCGCGGCCCGTCTGTGAGGATCGACCCGCCGCGCCCCGACCGGAACAGGAACCGCCACCCGCCATGACCAGCCACCCCGTCGCCCGCACCCCCCAGCAGGACCGCAGTCGCGCGACCCGGGCCCGGCTGCTCGCGGCCGCCGTGGACTGCCTGGCCGAGCTCGGCTGGCAGGGCTCCACCGTCACCGTGGTCGCCGAGCGCGCCGGCGTCTCCCGGGGCGCCGCCCAGCACCACTTCCCGACCCGGGAGGACCTCGTCACTGCGGCCGTCGAGTACGTCACCGCCGAGCGGCTGGCAGCCGTCCGCGCCCACGCGGACGAGTTGCCGGCCGCCGGCTCCGACCGCACCCGGGCCGTGGTCGACATGATCGTCCGCCTCTACACCGGCCCGGCCTTCCGCGCGGCCCTGCACCTGTGGACCGCCGCCGCCACCGAGGAGGCCCTGCGCGAGCGGATCGTCGCCCTGGAGGGCCGGGTCGGCCGGGAGGCCCACCGGGCCGCCGTGGAGTTCCTCGGCGCCGACGAGACCCGCCCGGGCGTGCGCGAATCGGTGCAGGCCACCCTCGACCTCGCCCGCGGACTGGGCCTGGCCAACCTGCTGACCGACGACAGTGTCCGACGTTCCGGAGTGATCCGGCAGTGGGCGGGCCTTCTGGAGAGTACGCTGCGCCCGGTACGCCCATGACGCCCGTACAACCGGAGCGGCCGGACGTCCCTGACCAAGGGGTCGCCGGGCGGCCGATGTCCGTGCAGTCTGGAGAAGAAACCCGGCCGGCACGGACCGCGAGGCTCATCTGGCCGGGCACGAGCCGAACCGGGGTGCTGCCTGAATGCACGGACACGAGTGGGACGCGACCGACGCCGCCAGCCTCGCACGGGGCGGCGCCTCCGCGCGCCCGGAGGGCCACCGCCTGGTCCCGCTCGCGACGGCCCTGCTGCAGAGCGACGGCCTGATCCTGCACTGGAGCGAGGACGCCGAGGCCCTGCTCGGTTATACCGCCGAGGAGGCCGTCGGCAGCTACGCCGCCCAGTTGCTCACCGACGACACCGACCGCCCCGAGGTCCTCGGCCTGTTCCAGCAGATCATGTCCGGCACCGGCACCTCCTTCGTCTTCCCGGTCCGCCACCGTGACGGCCACCAGGTCGAGCTGGAGTTCCGCACCTATCCGATAGTCGGCCCCAACGGCACCCTGCTGCTGCTCGCCACCGCCTCCGACACCCGCGCCCTGCACGAGGTCGAGGCCGACCTCGCGGTGCTGGACGGCATCTTCGGCCGCTCACCGATCGGCATGGCCGTCTACGACACCCAGCTGCGCTTCATCCGGATCAACGAGGCGCTCGCCCGGATGAACGGCGTCCCGGTCGCCGCCCACCTCGGCCGCCGGATATCCGCCGTCCTGCCCGGCATCAACACCGTCGAGATCGAGCAGACCATGAGACAGGTCCTCAAGAGCGGCAAGCCCGTCGTCGACGCCCGCTCGCACGGCCGTGTCCCCGGCGACCCCCAGCGGGACCACGCCTGGTCCGCCTCCTACTTCCGGCTGGAGGACTCCACCGGCCGGGTCTTCGGCGTCGCCTCGTCGATCATCGACGTCACCGAGCGCTTCCAGGCCGAGGCCCGCGCCGCCCGCGCCCAGGAGCGCCTCGCCACCATCGCCGAGGCCACCGCCCGGATCGGCACCACCCTCGACCTCCAGCGCACCGCCGAGGAGCTGATCGAGGCCGTCGTCCCCCGGTTCGCCGACTTCGCCACCGTCGATCTGCTGGAGCCGGTGCTGCGCGGCGCCGAGCCCACCCAGATCCCCACTGACCGGCCGGTCACCCTGCGCGCAGTCGCGGTCGGCGAGTCCTACGAGACCGGCCTCGCGCACGCCGTCGACGTCGTCGGCGAGACCTCCGAGTACGCCCCCGACCGCAGCTACACCCAGTGCCTGCGCATCGGGCGGCCGCTGCTGCGCGCCCACGTGGACGAGGAGGCGCTGCGCGGACTGGTGTCCAGCGAGGACCGGGTCGCCCCAGGGATGGCGGCCGGCATCCACTCGTACCTGATGGTGCCGATCACCGCCCGGGGCATGGTGCTCGGCGGCTCCGAGTTCATCCGGATGCGCAACCCCGAGCCGTTCACCGACGCCGACGTCGCGCTCGCCGAGGAACTGGTCGCCCGCACCGCGCTGGCGCTCGACAACGCCCGGCTCTACCGCCGCGAGCGGGAGACCGCCCTCACCCTGCAGCGCAGCCTGCTGCCGCAGGAGATCCACCGCACCCTCGGCCTGGAGATCGCCTACCGCTACCTGCCCAGCAGCGTGGTCAGCGAGGTCGGCGGCGACTGGTTCGACGTGGTGCCGCTGTCCTGCGGCCGGGTCGCCCTGGTGGTCGGCGACGTGATGGGCCACGGCATCCGGGCCGCCGCCACGATGGGCCAGTTGCGCACCGTCGCCCGCACCCTGGCCACCCTGGACATGCCGCCCGAGCAGGTCCTTACCCGACTCGACGAGACCGCCTCGGGCATCGGCGAGGGCCAGTTCGCCACCTGCATCTGCGCGGTCTACGACCCGCTGGAGCGCACCGTCCAGGTCGCCTCGGCCGGGCACCTGCCGCCGGTCTGGGTCGGCGCCGACGGCACCGCCCGCAAGATCGAGGTGCCGCCCGGCGTACCGCTGGGTGTCGGCGGGGTCGCCTTTGAGTCGATCGAGTTCACCCTCCCAGAGGGCGGCATGCTCGCCCTCTACACCGACGGCCTGGTCGAGCGGCGCGGCCAGGACCTGGACGACGGCATCGACCTGCTCGCCCGCACCCTCTCCGAGACCGGCCGGACACTGGAGGAGAGCTGCGACGCCGTGCTCGGCGCACTGGTCACCGACGGTACCGAGGACGACATCGCGATGATCATGGGCCGGGCGCTGCCGCTGCCCGCCGACCGGATCGCCACCCTCCCGCTCGCCGGCGGCGGCAAACTGCCCGGCAAGGCCCGCCGCTTCACCCGCACCACCCTGGAGTCCTGGGGCCTGACCGCGCTCTCCGACTACGCCGAACTGCTGGTCAGCGAGCTGGTCACGAACGCCCTGCTGCACGCCGAGGCACCGCGCCGACTGCGGCTGTTCCGCGACCGGGTGCTCACCATCGAGGTCGCCGACGCCGGCGGCCAGACCCCCCAGCTGCGCCCCTTCGCCGAGCAGGACGAGGGCGGGCGCGGAATGTTCCTGGTCAGCGAGATGGCCCAGCGGTGGGGCAGTCGGCTCACCCGGGACGGCAAGGTGGTCTGGGCGGAGCTGGAACTGCCCTTCGGGGTGTCGTAGGACTTCCCCGGGATCCCGGGGAACTGATGTCTCGTCAGTGTTGCCAGGCGTCGACCCGCTGCGGCTCGGGGACCTCGACCGGCTCGGCCGCCGTCGGGGCGGACAGCCCGCGTAGCAGTCGCCAGGCCAGTACGGCCGCACCGACCAGCAGTACCCCCGCGACCAGCCCGGCGCTGTTCATGCCGTGCGCGAAGGCGTCCTTGGCGCTCACCAGCAGCGGTTGGGCCACCTCCGTCGGCAGCCCGTGCGCCGCCTCCACCGCCGAGCCCAGCGACTCGCCGGCCCGGGCGGCGGTCTCCGCGGAGGCCCCGGCCGGGACGGACAGCCCGTTCGCGTAGATCGAGCCGACCACCGAGCCGACCAGTGCGATGCCGAGCGCGGTGCCCAGCTCGTACGCCGTCTCGGAGACCGCCGAGGCGGCGCCGGCCTTGTCGGCGGGCGCGGCGCTCAGCACCAGGTCGGCGCCGAGCGTGTAGACCACGCCCTCGGCCGTCCCGGTCACCAGGAAGGAGACGGCCAGCAGCAGGTAGGTGGTGTCCTGCTGGAACCAGCCCAGCGTGCCCGCGGCGAGGCCCATGGCGAGCAGACTGACCGTCAGCGCCTTGCGGGCGCCGAAGCGCCGGGCGGCCCGGGCGGTGAGCAGACCACCGACCACCGAGCCGGCGAAGGCCGGCAGCTCCGCCAGGCCCGCCTGGAGCGGCCCGTAGCCGCGGACCAGCTGGAGGTACTGCGAGACCACGAAGATCACGCCGCTCAGGCCCACCAGGGAGATCAGCGAGGCCGTGACGGCCGCGGTGAACCGCCGGTCGCGGAACAGTCGGACGTCCAGCAGCGGGGTCTCCAGGCGCAGCTGGCGGCGGACGAAGGCGGTCAGCGCGGCGGCGCCCAGCACGAAGGTGACCGGGACGTCCCAGCAAGCGAGGCCGTGGGCCGCACCCTCCTTGACCGCGTACACCACGCCGATCACGCCGGTCATCGACAGTGCCACGCTCAGCACGTCCCAGCGGCCCGGCTTCGGGTCCTTGGACTCCGGCAGCAGCCAGGCGCCGAAGACCAGCAGCAGGAGCAGTACCGGGATGTTCAGCAGGAACACCGAACCCCACCAGAACTGTTCCAGCAGCACCCCGCCGACCACCGGCCCGAGCGCGGCACCGGCGGTGGCGGCCGCGCCCCAGACACCGATCGCGGTTGCCCGCTCCCGGTCGTCCGGGAACAGGCTGCGGATCAGCGACAGGGTGGAGGGCATGATCGTCGCCCCGGCGACGCCGAGCAGCGCGCGGGCCAGGATCAGCCAGCCCGGGCTCGGCGCGTAGGCGGCCAGCAGCGAGGCGGCGCCGAAGGCGGTGGCGCCGGACAGCAGCAGCTTCTTGCGGCCGATCCGGTCGCTCAGCGCGCCCATGCTGACCAGCAGGCCGGCCAGGACGAAGGAGTAGGAGTCGCCGATCCAGAGCAGCTGGGTGCCGCTGGGGCGCAGCGTCTCGCTGATGGAGGGGATGGCGAGGGACAACACGGTCGCGTCCAAGGCGACCACGGTGACGGCCAGCACCAGGACGGCGAGGCCGCTCCAGCGCTGACGGGTGGTCGGGATGTGCAGAGCGTTCCTGCTCATGGGGTATCGGTTTCCGGTTTCCGGTCCGAGGTGCTGTGGGTCGGGCCAACGGGGATGGGAGCCGTGGGGGCAGGGGTGCTCGGCCGGCGCAGCGCGCCGCCGAGGAAGAGCTCGGCGAGTGAGAAGGCGGCCTCGCGCGGGGCGAGCCGGCCGTCCTGGATGGCCCACCCGATCCCGGCCACCAGGTCGAAGAAGGCCTCGCTCAGCCAGGCGGCGCTCAGCTCGATCCGGAAGACGCCCTGCTGCTGCCCGCGCAGGAACAGCGCGTGCAGCCGGGCGATCTGGACCTCCCAGAGGTCGTTGATGTCGTCGTGGTCGTAGAGCTGGTTCTCACCGGCCAGGAAGGCGCAGAGCATGGCGTCCGGGACGGAGGCGTCCACCAGGCGGCGCAGCGCCGCCTCGGTGTCGCCGTCCTCGATCGCGGCGGTGTCCAGGGCGGCGGCGAAGCGCTCCAGGCCGAGCCGGCCGACCTCGCGGATCAGCGCCTCGCGCCCCGGGAACAGCCGGTGCAGGGTGGCGCGGCTGATGCTGGCCGCGCGGGCGATCTCGTCCATGTGGGCGGTGGGCCGGCGGGAGAGCACGCCGACGGCGGCTTCGAGGACGGTGTCGCGGTCGGTGGCCATGGATCGAGTCTAGACGAAGTGAGACAACTGTGTCTCAGAATTGATTCCTGGGTCTCAGGTGATCCACTGACGCTCCGCGTCCGGGCAGCAAAAACCGGGGGCGGCGGGTGTGCCGTCCCCGGTCGGGGCGCTGGTGGCCGTACGGCCGGTTCAGCTTTGGTCGTACGGTCTAGCTCTGGTTGTAGAAGCCGGTCTCGTCGAGCGGGCGGTCGATCACCATGACCTCGACGTCGGCCGGGGTGAGCAGGAAGACCCGGCGGGCGATCCGCTCGATGCCGCCCCGGGTGCCGAAGATCAGACCGGAGGCGAAGTCGACCATGCGCTTGGCCTCCGCCTCCTCCATCTCGGTGAGGTCCATGACCACCGGGATGCTCGCCCGGATGTGCTCACCGACCGCGCGGGCCGCCTCGAAGCCCGTCGGCCGCAGGGAGACGATCTTCGCGGGCGCGGGGACGGAGGGCACCGTCTCCTGATCGACCCACTCGTCGTCGTACACAGCGGCCGGGTAGTTCCCCGAGGGCATCAGCCACCCGTTGTGGTGCTCGTCGCGAAGTGCTCCCATGCCGCGCCTCCCTGCCTCGTCCCGTCCTGGTCCCCCCGGAGACGCGTGTCCTTCTTGACACGTCATCCACTCGTCGGAACTGTCCGAGTATCGCACTGTTCACCGGTCCCGTGCCCGCTCGCGACCCCCGTTCGAGTCGTGCCGCGCCGGAAACCCGGGCGGACCCGGGCAGAGAGATCGACGCGGCGCAGCTCCGTACGGTTGCGCGCGTAGACGATATCGGTAGCGGCCAGTGCTCAATTGACCTTCTGTCAACGATGCGGCAGCGATTTCACTCGCCAGTTGCGCCGTCCACCAGTTCGCGCAACAAGTCCGCGTGGCCGTTGTGCCGCGCGTACTCCTCGATCATGTGGACGAGGATCCAGCGGAGCGTCACTTCCTTGCCGCGGCGCAGCCGCTTGCCGACGGTGTCCAGCGGCAGACCGGCCGAGGCCCGGCGGGCGGCCTCGATCTCGGCGCGCCAGGTGGCGAAGTCGGCGGCGACATCGGCGGTGTCGACGTTGTCGAAGTCGCCGTCCGGGTCCTGCTCGGTCCAGTAGTGGCCGGAGGCGGCCTCCGCGCCGAGCAGGATGCCCTGGAACCAGCTCCGCTCCACGTCGGCCATGTGCCGGACCAGGCCGAGCAGGGAGAGCGTGGACGGGGGGACGGAGCGCAGCCGCAGCTGGTCGTCGGTCAGACCCTCGCACTTGAGGGCGAGCGTGCTGCGGTGGTAGTCGAGCCACGCAGTGAGCATGGCGGCCTCGTCGGCGGCCATCGGCGGGTCCACCCGCGGGTTGAGTTCGGTCATGCCGGCCATAGTGGCCCGGGGCGGACCGGCCGCGCGACCGGTTTGTCAGCCGGCCTGCACGCGGCGGCGGGCGGCGGCCGCGCGCCACAGGCCGACCAGGCTGCCGAGCACCAGCAGGGCGATCACCCCGGCGGAGACCAGGAAGGCCGCCGAGCCCGGCTGGTCCGCGCTGGCGGCGGCGGTCACGTAGACGGCCGTGGTCGGCACCACGCCGATCGCGGTGGCGAGGAGGAAGGGGAGGAAGCGGACCCCGGAGAAGGCGGCGCCGTAGTTGCCGGCCTGGAAGGGCAGGCCGGGGAGCAGCCGCAGCACCAGCACGCTGCGGAAGCCCTGCTCGGTGAAGCGCTGGTCGAGGGCGCCGAGCACCTTGCCGCGCAGGTACGGCTTCAGCGCCTCTCGGCCGAGGCCCCGGCCCAGCGCGAAGGCCATGGCCGCGCCCAGGGTGGTGCCGAGCACGGCGAGCAGCACGCCCTGCTGGATGCCCAGCAGCAGACCGGCGACGGCGTTCAGCGCGGGGCGCGGGACGAAGGCGAGCGTGCCGACCGCGTAGACGAGGGTGAACAACGGCGCGAACCAGTACCCGGGCATCCGGTCCGCCAGCCCACCGGAGAGCAGGTCCGTCGGGCTCCACAGCAGCAGCGACCCGGCGCACGCCCCCAGCACCAGCACCAGCAGGCCGAACCGCCACCAGGGCGACCTGGCCGGTCGCTCGGCGGTGCTCTCGGCGGCGCTCGGCAGGGGGGACGTCGTCAGGGGTTCGGGCACGGCCCGAGCCTAACCGGTCCCCGGAGCGGGCTGGTCCGCCGGTCAGGTCGTGCGGGCTGGGGCGTGCAGGTACGTGCAGGGGCGGGCAGGAGGGGACGGATCTCGGGGAATCGGTCGACGTCGATGATCACGATCGGCATGATGTCCGTCGGGGATCTCGATGCGGTCGCGTCGAGGGTACCGGTGTCCGGCTGGACGCACGGTCGGGTGGGGCCAGCCACACTCCCCGCCCGAGCAGGGCGGACGCGGGCTCCGCGCGGTGCAGAGTGGAGAGCACCGACGGAAGGCGGGGAAGAGCCATGAGGCACCTGGGGACGTGGGCGGCGGGGGCCGCGGTGGGGTTCCTACGGGCGTGCGTCGTCGCGGCCGTGACCCTGCTGGTCCCGTCCGTGTGGGCGGGCGCGGTGGCGCTGGGGATCGACTGGGGGCCGACCAACCCGTGGTCCTGGCTGCTGCCGCTGGTGGTGGTGTGCGCGGGCACGCTCGCGCTGTGCCGACCGGTGTGCCGGGCGGTGCGCGCCCTGGTCGCACGGTGGGGCGGCACCGTTCTCGACGCCGGATACCGGCAGGCTCCGCCGGTGATCCGGATGTCCACCGGGTTCTGGTGGAACGGCTTCACCTACGAGAAGACCCGCCGCGACGCCCTGATGGACCAGCACTGGCGGATCCGCTGCGACCCCGCCAACCTGCGGGACCTGCGGTTCGTCGCGATCGCGCCGTTCACCGCGGGCCCGGCCGCCGCGCTGCCGCCGGCCGGGGCGGCTGCGGCCGTGTTCGGGCTCGGCCGGCCGGAGACGGTGGCCCGGCTGGTCGGGGCGCTCGGCGTGCTGTTGGCCGTCGGCTGCGCCCCGTACGCCTGGCGGGTGGTGACCCCGGTGGCCGTCCGCTTCCTGCGGCCCTCCTCGGCGATGGCGCTGGCGGAGCGGGTGGAGGAGCTGACCGCCCAGCGCGCGGACGCGACGGTCGCCCAGGCCGCCGAGATCCGCCGGATCGAGCGGGACCTGCACGACGGGGCGCAGGCCCGCCTGGTCGCGCTCGGGCTCTCGCTGGCCACCGCGCAGCGGCTGGTGGAGCGCGACCCGGAGCGCGCCAAGGCGCTGATGCGGGACGCCCAGGCCGGGGCGAAGGCCTCGCTGGTCGAACTGCGCGAGCTGATCCAGGGGATCAGCCCGCCGGTGCTGACCGAACGCGGGCTGGTGGACGCGGTGCGCGCGCTCGGCCTGGACCTGCGCCTGAAGGTGACCGTCGAGGCCGAGGCCCCGGTGCGGGTGGACGCGCCGATCGAGTCCGCCGTCTACTTCGGCGTCGCCGAGCTGCTGACCAACGCTGTCAAGCACGGCCGGGCGACCCGGGCGGGCGTGACCTTCCGCCAGGACGAGCTCGGACTCGTCGTCGAGGTCGAGGACGACGGCTCGGGCGGCGTCCGGGCACGGCCCGGCGGCGGGCTCGCGGGCCTGCGCCGCCGCCTCGACGCCTTCGACGGTTCTTTGGAGATCACCAGTCCGCCTGGCGGACCGACCCACGTCAGGATGACAGTGCCATGCGAATCCTTGTAGCCGAAGACCTCTACCTGCTGCGCGAGGGGATGGTCCATCTGATCGAGGCGTGCGGGCACGAGGTGGTGGCCACCGCCTCCACCGGGCCCGAGACGCTGGCGGCGCTGCGGACCCACCGCCCGGACGCGTCCGTGGTCGACGTCCGGATGCCGCCGACCCAGTCCGACGAGGGCCTGCGGGCGGCGCTGGCCGCGCGCAGGGAGCTGCCCGGGCTGCCGGTCCTGATCCTCTCCCAGCACGTGGAGCAGCTGTACGCGCGGGAGCTGCTGGCGGACGGCTCCGGCGGGATCGGCTACCTGCTGAAGGAGAGCGTGTTCGACGCCGACCAGTTCATCGGCTCGCTGGAGCGGGTCGCGGCCGGCGGGACGGCGATGGACCCGGCCGTCATCGCCAAGCTGCTGTCGGCGAGTCCGCCGGAGCGGGGGCTCAGCCAGCTCACCGAGCGCGAGTACGAGGTGCTGGGCCTGATGGCCGAGGGGCTGTCCAACCAGGCCATCGCCCGCCGGCTGTTCCTCAGCGACAGCGCGATCAGCAAGTACACCACCTCGATGTTCGGCAAGCTCGGCATCGCCGATGACGATGACACCAACCGTCGGGTCCGGGCGGTGCTCACCTACCTGAACCAGCCGTGAACCGCTCCTGAACCGCCCCGCGCCGCACGGGTGTTGCCGTGCGGCGCGGGTGTCCCCACACTGGGGTGACCTGGCGGGGAGGGGTGGCATCGTGTGGGTGTTCCTGGGGTCCTTCCTCGCCTCGGTGGCGTACCTGGTCTGGACGGTCCGGTGGTGCCGGTCCGCGCGGGAGGAGCTGTACCGGGTCGAGCGGAGCATCACCGAGCCGGCCGGCCCTGAGCTGGAGCCCTACGAACTGGCAGTGGTGGCGGACAACTCGGCGGAGCTGCTGCTGTTCGAGGCGTATGAGCGCGGGGCCGTGGGCGTCCGCGCGTCCGGTCACCTGACGGCCGAGGGCCGCTCCGGCGGGCGCAGCTTCCACTCGGCGCTGCTGGCGGCGATCGAGGCCCGGCCGGGCCTCGATCTGCTCGCCGTGACGGCCGAGCTGAAGAAGCAGCCGACGCTGAAGGAGGTCCACCGTGAGCTCGCGGCGCGGGGGCTGGTCCGGGACGAGGAACTCCGCCGCCGGCTCAACCGGGCGGTGGGCTGGGGAACCGGCGTCTACCCGCTGACCGTGCTGCTCGGGCTGCTCAGCGTCATCTGGACGGCGGGGGAGCACTGGAACGTCCTGATCCCGCTGGGGGCGTTCGCCCTGCTGCTCGGGGCCGCGGCGCTGGTCGGCAACCGGACGTTCGAGAACAGCTACCGGCACCGCACCGTGCACGGCGAGCGGGTGCTCCGCCTCGCCCGGACCGACGCCCGCCGACAGGACGGCCCGGACCAGGTCGCCCTGCGCGGCTTCCACGGTCTGCCGGAGCGGCATCCGCTGAAGGTCGCCTGGGAGGCGTCGGACGCCCGAGAGACGGAACGGAGGCGCCAGGCCGAGGACAAGGGCAACGGGGGCCTCGGCGGGATCTGAGCCGGTTCAGGCGGCCTCGGCCGCAGTGCCTTCCAGTGCCCTCGCGGCCACGTTCCCGGCGGTGGAATCCGGTTCGGCCCGGCGCAGTGCCCCGGCGCTCAGCAGCAGGGCGAAGGCGAGCAGGGTGACCAGCCCGAAGGAGACGGTCAGCGAGGTGGCCTGGGCGAGGGCGCCGATCACGGCGGGGGCGATCAGGCCGGAGGTATAGGTGACGGTGGCGACGCCCGCGATGGCCTGGCTGGGGTTGCTGCCGATCCGGCCGGCGGCCGCGAAGGCGAGCGGGACGATCACCGCGACGCCGACGCCGATCAGCGCGAAGCCCGGGATGGCCACCGCAGGGTGGTCGGCGGCCACCACCAGCACCCCGCCGACGGTGGCGATCACCCCGCCCAGCCGGGTGGTGCGGACGGTGCCGAGCCGGCGGATCACCGCGTCCCCGGCGAGCCGGCTGACCGCCATGGTGAGCGAGAAGGCGGTGTACGCGGCGGCGGCGACGGTGGCGGAGGCGCCGGTGATGTCGCGCAGGTAGACGCCGCTCCAGTCCATCGAGGCGCCCTCGCCGAACACTGCGCAGAAGCCGACCAGCCCGATCACCAGCGAGCTGCGCGGCGGCAGCGCGAAGCGCGGCGGCGCCTCCGCCTCCTCGGGTGCCCGCAGGTCGGGCAGGCCCCGGCAGACCGGCTGGGCGAGGGCGAGCAGGACCAGTGCGGTGACGGCCAGCTGGAGCCGGGCGTCGAGGTCGAGGTGGGCGGCCAGGATGCCGAAGCCGGAGGCCAGCAGGCCGCCCGCGCTCCACATCCCGTGCAGCCCGGACATGATTGAGCGCCCGAGCCGTTGCTCGACCTCCACGCCCTGCGCGTTCATCGCGACGTCCGCCATGCCCGCCGTGGCGCCGTACACCAGCAGCACCGCGCACAGCGCCGGCAGCGAGGGGGCGAGCGCGGGCAGGGTCAGGGCCAGGCACCAGAGCGAGATCAGCCCGCGCACCGCCGCCCGGCCGCCGTAGCGGTGGACGAAGCGCCCGGCCAGCGGCATCGCGAGGGAGGAGCCGATGGCGGGCATGACGAGTGCCAGGCCGAGCTGGCCGGGGGAGAGGTCCAGCCGGTGCTGGATCCACGGGATGCGGGTGACGAAGGTGCCGCCGACGGCGCCGTGCACGGCGAAGACCAGCGCGATGCTCGTCCGGGCCCGGCGTGGGGCGGTGAGTGGTTCGAGTGTCCTGGCACTCATGCGCCCGCCTCGCTTCGCTCGGCAGGGGCATTCGCCCACGCGCACCTTTGAATGATTCGCTCGCTGCGCTCGCTCATGCGGCATTCCCTCCCGGTCGCGCACGGTGGGGCGCGACGGTGCCCTGCGGGTGGTCTACGTGCAGGCCGATCGGTCCGCGGGGCGGACGCGGCCGTTCGGCGGACGTTCGATAAATTATCAGGAAGGGACCCTGATAGTAACACTCTGGAAGGATGAGCTGCCATGACCACCGCGCGTACGGCCACGCCGAGCACCGCCCGGGCCATCAACGACCGGCTGGCGCTCAATCTCCTGCTCGAACAGGGCCCCCTGACCGCGACCGAGCTGCGCGGCCTCACCGGCCTGTCCCGGCCGACCGTCGCCGACCTGCTCGACCGCCTCCAGCGCACCGGCCTGGTCGCCGTCGTCGGCGAACGCGGCGAGCAGCGGCGCGGCCCCAACGCCCGGGTCTACGCGCTGGTCGCCTCCCGCGCCCACATCGCCGCCTTCGACGTCCGCTCCGGCGGCGTCAGCCTGGTCGTCGCCGACCTGGCCGGGCGCACCCTCGCCACCGCCGAGGTCCCGGTCGAGGGCGACGGCACGCCCGACACCGCCGGGGCGATCGTCGCCACCCTGCTGGAGAGCGCGCGCAGCGCCGGCGTCGAGCGACTGCACACCGTCGCGGTCGGCGCCCCCGGCCTGGTCGACCCCGCCACCGGGCGCCTGCACAGCACCGGCAAGCTCCCCCGCTGGCACGCCGAACTCCTCGCCGCACTGAGGGAGTTGCCCGGCACCGAGGTGATCCTGGAGAACGAGGTCAACCTGGCCGGCCGGGCCGAGTACCGGGTCGGCGCCGCCCGGGAGCGCGACACCTTCGTGCTGATGTGGCTCGGCCACAGCGTCGGCGCCGCCGTCATCCTGGACGGGCGGCTGCGCCGCGGCTTCTCCGGCGGCACAGGCGAGATCTGCTTCCTGCCCGTTCCCGGCACCGTCGGCCTGCCCAGCGCCGACAGCTGCGAGGGCGGCTTCCACGGCCTGGTCGGCAGCGCCGCGATCTGCGAACTCGCCCGCGCCCACGGGCTGCCCGCCGACCCGGCCGGGGGCGCGGGCGCCGCCGAGGCCGCCGTGCGCGCCGCGCTCGCCGCCGGGGTCAAGGGCGAACCGTTCCTGGACGAGCTGGCCGAGCGGATCGCGCTCGGCGCGGCGAGCGTCTGCGTGGTGCTCGACCCCGGCTGCGTGGTGCTTGGCGGCGAGGTCGGCCGGGCCGGCGGCGCCGACCTGGCCGGACGGGTCGAACGGCGGCTCGCCGGGTTCTCCCCGCTGCGCACCGAGGTGCTGGCCGGCACGGCGGGCGGCGGCGCGGTGCTCGCCGGGGCCGTCCTCACCGCGGGGGACGCGGTCAGACGGGACCTGTTCGGCGGGCCGTAGGGCCGCTCTTCGGACTCCCGCGACGGGAGTGCGAAGACCGGCCCCGGGAGTTTCCCGTTGGTGTCCCCGGTACGGCAGGATGGCGGCGGGGGCGCGTACCTCCGTTCCTCGAACCACCGTCAGGAGTCGCACATGGGTCAGCCCGAGGTGCCGGTCAACCCGTACCGCATCGGCGAGGCCGCGGCGCTGCTCGGCGTCAGCGCGGACACCATGCGGCGCTGGGTGGACGCCGGGAAGGTCGCCGCCGTGCGGGACGAGCACGGGCACCGGATCATCCCCGGCGCCGAGCTCGCCGCCTTCGCCCGCGAGCTGGCCCGGCCGGAGATCGCCGAGGCGGAGGGGCGGCCGTCCTCGGCCCGCAACCGCTTCCCCGGGATCGTCACCGACGTGGTGCTCGGCGATGTGGCCGCCCAGGTGGAGGTGCAGGCCGGGCCGTTCCGGGTGGTGTCGCTGATCAGCCGGGAGTCGGCGGAGGAGCTGAACCTGGTCCCCGGAGCACCGGCCACGGCGGTCATCAAGTCGACCAATGTCGTGATCGAACGGCGCTAGCCCCTCCCTGCCGATCCCTACCGACGACGAGTTCCGATCGAGAGGCCCGGATGCCCCCTCCGCACCTGCCGACCACCCAGGCCGCCGTGCTGGCGATCGAGGCGGTGGCCGCCCGCCCCGCCCCCGCCGACCGCCGCCCGGTGCTCGCCGTCGCCCACCGCGGCGACCCGTACCGGTACCGCGAGAACACCCTGCCCGCCGTCGAGTCCGCACTCGCCGCTGGGGCCGACGCCGTCGAGGTGGACGTCCAGCTCACCCGCGACAGGGTGCCCGTGCTGCTGCACGACCGCACCCTGGAGCGGCTCTGGGGTGACCCGCGCTCCATCGAGCGGGTCACCGTCGAGCAGCTGGACGAGCTGCGCCAGGGGGGCCTGGCGATCCCCACCCTCGCCGAGGCGATCAAGGCCGTCGCGGCCGCGAACGGCCCCCGGCTGTTGATCGACCTCGACGAGCCCGGCCCGGCCGCCGCCACCTGGTCCGTCGTCACCGGGCTCGGCGCCGAACAACAGGTCGCCTTCTGCGGCCCCATCGCCGCCATGCTGGCCGTACGCGAGCTCGCCCCGGAGGCCTCGATCGCGCTCACCTGGAAGCAGCCCCGGATGCCCGCGCCCGCCCTGCTCAAGGACCTGCGCCCAACCTTACTCAACCCGCCGTTCGGCCTGGTCACCCCCGAGTTCGTGGACGCCGCGGCCGACTCCGGACTCGCCGTCTCCACCTGGACGGCCGACCTGCGCCGCACCATGCGCCGACTGCGCGACACCGGGGTCGCCTCCATCACCACCAACCGGATCTCCCTGCTTCGCTCGGTGCTGGACGGCCGCCGGTGACGGTGCTCGGCACCCGGGCCCTCGGCCGGGCCCTGCTGGCCCGTCAGCACCTCCTCGCCCGGACCGACCCGGAACCCGCCGCGCTGGTCCGCCACCTCGGCGGACTCCGGGCCCAGGCCGTACCCCAGCCGCCCCCTCGGGCTGCTCGCCCGGTTGGACGGCTTCTCCCCGGAGCAGCTCACCACGCTCATCGAGCGGCGCGGTGGTGCGGATCGCACTCCAGCGCGGCACCATCCACCTGGTCACGGCAGAGGACTGCCGTACCCCGCGCCCGCTCCTCCAGCCCGTCCTGGACCATGCGCTGCGCACCACCTACGGCAAGCGGCTGGCCGGGCTGGACCTGACCGCGCTGGCCGCCGAGGCCCGGGCACTGGTGGAGGAGGAACCGCGCACCTTCCAGCAGCTCTGCGCGCTGCGGGACCCTGCTGGTGGACGGGCTGGTCGCCGGGACGTGGCGGCTGACGGGGGAGCAGGAGGTCGTGGTCCAGCCGTTCGTGCCGCTGGCGCGGGCCGACCGGGAGGCGGCGGAGGCCGAGGCGCGGCGGGTGCTGGCCTTCGTGGGCGAGGGCGGCGGTGCGGTGCGGTGCGGATCGAGGCGGTCGCTTAGCCGCACAACGGGCAGATCGTCAGATTCTCTGTTGAGATGGGGCGGTCCGGACTCAACGACGATCCCCGGCGGAGGCTGCCGTGTCCGTGGAGCGCCCGCCCGGAGGGCAACCCGACGACCGCAAGCCGTACCTGATGCTGCCGCCGGCCGTGCGGCAGGCGGCGGCCTGGTCGGTGGCGGTGATCCTGTTGATCACCGTCGGCTCCCTGGTGGTCTTCGCGCTGGTCGAGCTGCGGGCGGCGACCGTGCCGTTCATCCTGGCGCTGCTCGGGGCCTCGCTGCTCCAGCCGGTGGTGCCCTGGCTGGTCCGCCGGGGCGTGGGTCGCAGCCTGGCGGCCGGGCTGACCTGCGTCGTGCTGGTCGTGGCGGTCGCCGGGGTGATCGTCCTGCTGGTCAACTCCCTGGTGCACAGCGCCCCGCAGATCGCCGCCTCGCTCCCGGCGGCCGGCAGACGGCTGGCCGACTGGTTGGGCCCGTTCGGGGGGAAGATCCAGCACGCCCTGGCCAACGCCAAGGGCGAGACCAACTCACTGGTCTCGGCGCTCACCAGCAGCGTCCTCTCCGGCCTCGGCCTGCTCACCCAGCTGATCACCGGCGGGGTGCTGGCCCTGGCCCTGGTCTTCTTCTTCCTCCGCGACGGCCACCGCACCGGCGACGCCATCCGCTCCTACCTGCCCGGCCGCAGCGCCCAAACCGTGGTCGCCTGCGCCGACCGTGCCTTCCAGGCGATGGCCGGCTTCATGCGCGGCACCACCCTGATCGCCCTGATCGACGCCGGCTTCATCACCATCGGCCTCGCCGGGCTGGGCGTCCCCGGCGCACCTGGCCTCGGCGCGCTGGTCTTCATGGGCGCCTACATTCCCTTCGTCGGGGCGTTCCTCTCCGGCACGGTGGCGGTGCTGGTCGCCCTCGCCGACGGCGGCCTGGGAACGGCGCTGTGGGCGTTCGGCGTGGTGCTGACGGTCCAGATGATCGAGGGCAACATCCTGCAGCCCGTCATCCAGAGCAGGACGGTGGAGCTCCACCCGGCCACGATCATGGTCGCCGTGGTGGCCGGCTCAGGCATCGCGGGCATCATCGGCGCCCTCCTCGCCGTCCCGGTCTGCGCGGCGGGCAGCGGAGTGATCTCGGTACTCCGGGGGCTGGCGTCCGGCCGCGAATAAGTGGGTTGCTCCTGGGGGGTGGACGTGCGAGCATCGCTAATGCGACTCTAGTCGCAATAGTGCTTGGGGGTGCGGATGGAACTGTTCGAGGTGGCCGAGGCGGGGGCCGGGCCGTACGGGGTGGCCGTGGGGCCGGACGGGGACGTGTGGTTCACGCTGGTGCACGCCGGGGAGGTCGGGCGGCTGTCGGCGGACGGCTCGGCCGAGCGGTTCGGGCTGGGGGCGCCGGGGTGCGGGCCTTCGGTGATCACCGTGGGGCCCGATGGGGCGTTGTGGTTCACCCGGATGCGGGACAACCGGATCGGGCGGGTCACGGTGGAGGGGGAGGCGAGCTCGTTCGAGGTGCCGACGGAGGACGCCGGACCGTACGGGATCGCCGCGGGGCCCGACGGGGCGCTGTGGTTCACCGAGCTGAATGTCGACCGGGTGGGGCGGATCACCGTGGACGGGGAGGTGACGGAGTTTCCGCTGCCGCTGACCGGGGCGTTCCCGTCGTTGATCGCCGCCGGGGCGGACGGGGCGCTCTGGTGCACGCTGAACCAGGCGGACGCCGTCGCCCGGGTGGGTGTCAAGGGTGAGGTGACCGTCCATCGCCTGCCCACCGGGGGCACCGCGCCGGTGGGGATCGCCGCCGGGGCGGACGGGGCGCTCTGGTACGTGGGGATCGGCGGCGGGCTGGTCGGGCGGATCACCGTGGACGGGCAGGTGACCGAGTACCCGCTGGCCGACCGGGCCGCCAAGCCGCACGCGATCGCCGCCGACGGGGCCGGGCGGCTGTGGTTCACCGAGTGGGGCGCCGGCCGGATCGGGGTGCTGACCCCGGACGGGCGACTGGGCGGATACCCGGTCCCCGGCCCGGGCGCCGAGCCGCACGGGATCGCCGTCGGCCCGGACGGCGCGGTGTACGCGGCGCTGGAGCGCGGCCAGATCGCCCGGTTGGCGGGCTGAGCGGCCGTGCCTGGCCAGCGGGCGCGCCGGCGCAAGCAGGAGGAGGAACTGCGGCGCCACCGGGAGCGGTGGGCCGCGGTCGAGGCCACGGCCGGGCCGTGGGAGGTGCTGTCCGTCACCGAGGACCCTGCCGAGCACCGGGCCTTCGTGCGGCGTCTGCACGAAGGCGGGCTCCCCGATGACGTGGAGGTGGTCTGCGACGTGCTCTGCGGGCGGCTGAGGCGGCCCACCTCCTACCAGGTGCGGATGCGGCGCCTCATCGGCGGCGCTCAGGCCTGACGCTGCAGCAGCTCCTGTGGAAGGCCGTCGGACGCGGCCGGGCGGTCCGCTGGGTGGGGCGCGCTCGGCGGGTCCCGGTCGGGAGGTCCCGGTCGGGGCCTGGGAACTCGGGCCCAGCGGCCCCGGCCGGGCGGGCCCAAGGGCCCTGGGGCGCGGAGGCGGTGCGTTCGGATCATGGATCGCCATCATTCGCACGACGTTCCGAAGGAGTGCGTCCTTGAGCGCCACCCAGGCACAGGGCGACCCCATAACCCCGCCAACGCCCATACCGGAAGGGGAGGTTCGCCCCCGCCGACCCGGCTCGGCCCTGGTCAATCTGCTGACCACCACCGACCACAAGACGATCGGCACCATGTACCTGGTGTCCTCGTTCGCGTTCTTCATGATCGGTGGCATCCTGGCCCTGGTCATGCGCGCCGAACTGGCTCGTCCCGGCACCCAGATCCTGTCGAACGAGCAGTACAACCAGGCCTTCACCATGCACGGCTCGATCATGCTGCTGCTGTTCGCGATGCCGCTGTTCACCGGCTTCGCGAACTGGATCATGCCGCTGCAGATCGGCGCCCCGGACGTGGCCTTCCCCCGGTTGAACGCCCTGGCCTACTGGCTGTTCATGGGCGGCTCGCTGATCGCCGCCGCCGGCTTCCTCACCCCGCAGGGTGCCGCCGACTTCGGCTGGTTCCTCTACGCGCCGCTGTCCGACGCCGTCCACTCGCCGGGCGTCGGCTCCGACATGTGGATCATGGGTGTGGCCCTGTCCGGCTTCGGCAGCATCTTCGGCGCGGTCAACTTCATCACCACCATCATCTGTATGCGCGCCCCCGGGCTGACCATGTTCCGGATGTCCATCTTCTGCTGGAACGTGCTGCTCACCTCGGTGCTGGTGCTGCTGGTCTTCCCGGTGCTCGCGGCCGCGCTGTTCGCGCTGGAGGCGGACCGCAAGTTCGGTGCCCACGTCTTCGACCCGGCCAACGGCGGGGCGATGCTGTGGCAGCACCTGTTCTGGTTCTTCGGGCATCCAGAGGTGTACATCCTGGCGCTACCGTTCTTCGGGATCGTCTCCGAGGTCATCCCGGTGTTCAGCCGCAAGCCGATGTTCGGTTACTCCGGTCTGATCGCCGCGACGGTGGCCATCGCGGGCCTGTCAGTGACGGTGTGGGCGCACCACATGTACGTCACCGGGCAGGTGCTGCTGCCGTTCTTCTCGTTCATGACCTTCCTGATCGCGGTCCCGACCGGGGTGAAGTTCTTCAACTGGGTCGGCACGATGTGGAAGGGCTCGCTGAGCTTCGAGACGCCGATGCTGTGGACGGTCGGCTTCCTGGTCACCTTCCTCTTCGGCGGTCTGACGGGCGTGCTGCTCGCGGCGCCGCCGATCGACTTCCACGTCTCCGACTCGTACTTCGTCGTCGCGCACTTCCACTACACGCTGTTCGGCACGGTGGTGTACGCGATGTTCGCCGGGTTCCACTTCTGGTGGCCCAAGATGACCGGCAAGATGCTGGACGAGCGGCTCGGCAAGATCACCTTCTGGACGCTCACCGTCGGCTTCCACTCGACCTTCCTCGTGCAGCACTGGCTGGGCGCCGAGGGCATGCCGCGCCGGTACGCCGACTACCTGGCCTCGGACGGCTTCACCACCCTGAACACCTTCTCGACCATCGGGTCCTTCCTGCTCGGGCTGTCGATCCTGCCGTTCCTCTACAACGTCTGGAAGACCGCCAAGTACGGCGAGAAGGTCACCGCGGACGACCCGTGGGGCTGGGGCCGCTCGCTGGAGTGGGCCACCTCCTGCCCGCCGCCCCGGCACAACTTCGTCAAGCTGCCGCGGATCCGCTCCGAATCCCCGGCCTTCGACCTGCACCACCCGGACATCGCGGCCCGGGACGTGCTGGTGCACACCGGGAAGCCGGCCGAGTACCTGGGCGACGTGGAGCCGGTGAAGTACGACCGGCCGCTGCCGCGGGCGGAGCGGAGGCGGGTGTCGTCCTCCTCCTCTCCTTCGTCCTCCGCTGACGGCTGAGGCCGCATCCCCTGGACGCCGTCCCCGCCCGCGTCGCTGCCCCCGGGCGGGCGGGGACGGCTTGGTGTCCCCTCCGTGAACCTCACGTGATCTCCGCGCGATCCCCGTGCGACTAGGAAGGCCGTCCCGTGACCCACACCGTCCTCGCCATCGGCACCGCCGCCCTCACGGCCAGCGGTTGCGTCTGGTACCTGCCCGCCATCGCCGACCTCCAGGCCGGCGCCGACCGGCCCCGCTCCATTCGTACGGCCGCCGCGGCCTGCGTGATGTGGTGGGCTGGCCTGGCGCTGGCGGGCGGGCTGCTGCTCGCCCTGTCCGACTGGCGGCCCGCCGCCCAGGTCGCCCTCACCGGGCTGGTCGGCGGCACGGCCCTGCGGATGCGGGCCCGGTGGGACCGGCGCGGCGAGCAGCGGGAGACCGCCGCCCGCTGGGCCGCCCTGGACGTCGGCCCGGCCCCGCGGACGGGCCGCCCGGCCCCGCGGACGGGCCGCCCGGCCGCGGTGGCGCTGGCCGGCTGGCTGGTGGTCGGGGCGGCGGTCGCCTCGCTGGGGGCGGTGGCGATCCTGCTGTCGGGCGGGGGCTCGGTGGTGCCCAGGGTGGCGCTCGCGGCGGTCAGCGGCGCGGGGGTGGCGCTCGCGTTCCTGCTGGTGGGGCTGGGGAACGTCCGGCGGCAGGGGCGCTGAGGGGGCGTCGTGCCTCCTCCGGGGCGCGCAACGCGTCGGGAAGCGCGTACGGAGTTGAGGCGTACCAGGATGGCAGCGGGAGCACTGAGAGCTCCCGCCGCCGTCTGCTGGGTCCTCCGTCCCGCCCCGATTGGGGCCGTTGGGCCCTGGGCCCGTGCCTGCGGGCGGGGGATGATGCACTGGGCCCCGCTGGGAGTGTGCGGGGGTTGATGAAGGTGGAGCCGTGTGATGGCGACCAAGGTGGAGGGTGTCGAGGGTTCGGCGCCGGTTCGGGTGTTCCTGCTGGACGACCACGAGGTGGTGCGCCGTGGGGTGCACGACCTGCTGGACGGCGAGCCGGACCTGGAGGTGGTCGGGGAGGCCGCGACGGCCGAACAGGCTCTGGTGCGGGTGCCGGCGCTGCGGCCCGATGTGGCGGTGCTGGACGTCCGGCTGGGCGACGGGGACGGCGTGTCGGTCTGCCGCGAGCTGCGCTCGCGGATGCCCGACCTGGCCTGTCTGATGCTGACCTCCTTCGATGACGAGGAGGCGCTGCTCGACGCCGTGATGGCAGGGGCCGCCGGCTATGTGCTGAAGCAGATCAGCGGCACCGACCTGGTCGCCGCCGTCCGCACCGTCGCCTCCGGCCGGTCGATGCTCGACCCCGGTGCGGCGACCCGGCTGCTGAACCGGCTGCGCAGTGACGCCGAGCCCGCCCAGCCGGTCACCGCCGGACCGGGGCTGACCGCGCGCGAGCAGGAGGTGCTGGCGCTGATCGGCGAGGGCCTGACCAACCGGCAGATCGGCGATCGGCTCTACCTGGCCGAGAAGACGGTGAAGAACCACGTCTCCCGGCTGCTCGCCAAGCTCGGCGTGGAGCGCCGGGTGCAGGCGGCGCTGATCGCCACCGAGCTGCGGCAGGCCTCCACCGCGCAGCCGTCCACGCTGCGGATCGGCCGGGGCTGACGACCCGACCTGGGACCATCGGCCCTCGTGACCCCGCCCCGTCCGGGCGAGCATCGCAGGCATGAAAAGCGATCACGACCCGTACGACCTGCCCGTCCTCGACCGTGCCCGGGCGCTGGAACTGCTGGCCCGGGCCACGGTCGGCCGGGTGGTCTACACCATTGGAGCCCTCCCTGCCGTCCAGCCGGTGTCCTTCCGGCTCGCCCCCGGCCAGGACGGCGGGGTGCTGCTTTCGGCCCCCGCCGACTCGGAACTCGCCCGGGCGGTCCAGGACGCGGTGATCGCCTTCGAGGCCGACGAGGTGAACGGCGCCGACGGCTCCGGCTGGTACGTGACCGTCCTCGGCCGCGCCCAGGTCCGTCACGCCGCTGACACCGCCCGGATCCGCATCCGGCCGGAGGTGGTGATCGGCCGGTGCCTGTCCTCGGACCGCTTGCCCGACTGACCCCGGGTCGGCTTGACTGCCGGGCGGAGGAGGCCGGGACCAATGATCGACTACGACGCCGAGGCACGGGAGTACGACGCCTCACGCGGCGGTGAACCCCGCGCCGGGGCCGCGGCGGAGGCCGTCGAGCGGCTGCTGCCGGAGGGCGGGTGCACGGTGCTGGACATCGCCTGCGGAACCGGAATCGTCACCGCCCGGCTGCGCCGCCCGGGCCGGACCGTCCTGGGGGTCGACCGCTCACCCGGGATGCTGCGCCTGGCCGAGCAGCGCCTGCCCGGCGCCGTCCTGCGCGCGGACGCCACCCGGCTCCCGCTCCGGACGGGCAGCGTGGACGCGGTGGTGCTGGTCTGGCTGCTCCACCTGCTGCCGGACGCCGCGCCCGTCCTGGCGGAGGCCCGCCGGGTACTGCGCCCGGGCGGGGTGCTGATCACCACGGTGGACAAGAACGACGCGTACTTCGCCCAGCCCAGCGACCTCGCCGCCGCCACGGCCGAGCTGCGCCGCCGCCATGCCCCGCAGGTGACGGACAACGCCGCCCGCCTCACGGCCCAGGCCGCCGCCCTCGGCCTCCACCCCACGGCAGAGACCGCCTTCCCCGGCCTCGGCCAGGGCCGCAGCCCGCGCGCCTGGCAGGAGTCCGTCGCCAAGGGTCGCATCCCCTGGTGCCGCGATCCCGTCGACGCTGCCGCCACCACCCGGGCGCTCGCCGCCCTCCCCGCCCAGGACACCCCGCGCCCGGACCCGCAGTACCGCCTGCTGGCCTTCCGGGGCTGAGAAAGGGACGGGCGAGGGTGATCCCTCCTCAGCGACGGATCACCCGCACCGCCACCGACGGTCGCGCGGTGACCGTCGAGGGTGCCGGGCACTACCCCGATGCCTCGCTCGGCCCTCAGGAGCCGAGCGGTGCCTCCCACACCAGCCGGGTGCCGCTGCCCTCGCCGTCCGCCGGGCCGAGGGTGAAGGCCCCGCCGACCGCGACCGCCAGGGTGGCGATCACCGTCTCGTCGTCCTCGTCGAAGTCCAGCCCGCCACGCTTGTCGGTCAGGTACAGGTTGCCGAACACCTCGCCTCGCACCCGCACCGGCACCCCCGGGAAGGTGTGCATCGGCGGGTGGTTCGCCGGGAAGCCGACCGAGGCCGGGCGGTCGGACAGCACCGGGCAGCGCAGCGGCTGCGGATGGCGGATCAGCTCGCCGAGGACGCCCCGGCTCCGCCCACCGCTGTCCTCCTCGTTCTCGCCCGGACCGTTCACCGCTGCGGGTCCGGGCGGCTTCGGTACCGTCCGGCCAGCGGGAATGCCGTGTTCGCACGGTAGTGCGCGGGTGTCGGCACGGTGAAGGCCGGGGGCGTCCGTAATCTTGGGCCGGCGGGTCTTTCGTCCCGCGGGCGGGGGGCTTGCGGCCTCTGGCGGGGGCCGTACCCGGACGTCAGGGTGGGAGCAGGAGCGGACGGGGCGTCAGCGCGCACCGTTCCCGGTGCCGAGACATGGAGGAACTCTCATGACGTCAACCGTTGCGGCCGGGGTCGACGGCTCGCCCGCCAGCACCGCCGCCGCCCACTGGGCCGCCGAGGAGGCGGTGCGGCGCGGGGCTTCGCTGCGACTGGTGCACGCCTGGCCGTGGCTGACCGACGGGGTGTCCTCCTTCGCCGAACCGGACGACCTCCCGGAGGCCGCGCAGCGCACCCTGACCGCGGCCGCCGACGAGATCCGCGGCCGCCACCCGGGCCTGGCCGTGCGCACCGACGCCGTCCTGGACGCGCCCGTGGACGGCCTGGTGGCCGCGGCCGCCGACGTCGACCTGCTGGTGCTCGGCTCGCGCGGGCTCGGCGGCTTCACCGGGCTGCTGCTCGGCTCGGTGAGCATGGCGGTGGCCGGGCGCAGCGGCACGCCCGTCGTCGTGGTGCGGGAGTCCCGCGAGGGGCAGACCGGGACCGGCTTCGGCGAGGTGGTGGTCGGCGTCGACGCGCACAGCCCCGAGGAGGAGGTGCTCGCCTTCGCCTTCCGCGAGGCCGCCCTGCGCGGCGCCCGGGTCCGGGCGGTGCACGGCTGGGACCTGCCACCGCTGTTCGGTTACGCGGGCGGCGCCGTACCGGCGGCGGAGATCGCCCAGCTGGAGGCGCTGGAGGCCAAGCTGCTGTCGCTCGCCCTGGCCGGGCAGCGCGAGCAGCACCCCGGGGTCGAGGTGGTCGAGGACGTCCGGCTCGGCGCCGCCCGCGGCCTGGTGGAGACCTCCGCCGGGGCCGCGCTGGTCGTGGTCGGCCGGCGCCGTCGCCCGATCGAGTTCGGCCCCCGGCTCGGCCGGGTCGCCCACGCGGCACTGCACCACGCCGGGGCGCCGGTCGCGGTCGTCCCGCACGGCTGACCGACCTGCGGACCGCCAGGCGCGGCCACACCCCGACCGCCCCGTCGAGCACACGCTCGGCCGGGCGGTCGGGGTGCGGCCGCGTGAAGGTGGTGCGCGGCCGCGCCCCACACGGGCCGCCACCATTAGGTCCAACGCGGCCCGGCGCCGCCGGGGTTCACCCGACCCGGCGCCCGGGCCTCAGCGTGGCCGCGCGCCCGGCGGCAGGACCCGGGCGACCAGCCGCAGGGGCGGGCTGCGGCGGAAGGTGAGGGTGAAGCCCACCCACTGGCCGGGCTTGAGCGGGGGCGGGGCGGCGATCATCAGGTCGGCATCCTCGGGGGACATCGCCAGTTCGCCCCGGGTCGGAACCGGCAGCGCGGCAACCGGTTCCCAGCGGCCCGCCGCGCCCTGGTGCAGGTGCCGTTTCAGGGTGATCGGGACGCCGAACTCCCAGCTGGCGCCGGTCAGTTCGTCCGGTACGTCACCCAGGTTGCGCACCGTGAAGAAGGCCGCCGTCGCCGAGGCCGCGCCCGCCGTCGGCAGCAGCACCCAGCCGGCGTCGGCCTCCACCGGCCGGGGCGCGCCGGCCCCGCCGACCGCCGTCCAGCCGGTGAGCAGAGTCAGTGCCAGCGCCGTCGCGCCGACCGGCGGGCCGACCACCTTGAGTCGTTCCAGTGCCCTCATCGCCGCGCCCCCTTCCGCCGTCCGCAGTGCTGGCTGTCGCGCTGTCCGCCGTGCTGTCCCCGCCCCGGCTGCCAGGTGCGCAGCCGCAGACTGTTGCCCACCACCAGCAGCGAACTGAGCGACATCGCGACCGCCGCCAGCATCGGGTTCAGCAGCCCGACGGCCGCCAGCGGGATCAGCACCAGGTTGTAGCCGAAGGCCCAGAGCAGGTTGGCCCGGATCGTCGCCAGGGTCCGCCGGGCCAGTCGTACCGCGTCCACCACCGCCTCGATGTCGCCGCGCACCAGGGTCAGCCCTGCCGCGCCGATCGCCGCGTCGCTGCCGGAAGCCAGGGCGACCCCGAGGTCCGCCGAGGCCAGCGCCACCGCGTCGTTGACACCGTCGCCTACCACCGCCACGGTTCGTCCGGCGGCGCGCAGTTCGGCCACAACCTCGGACTTGCGCTCGGGCGAAGCGGAGGAGTGCACCTGCTCGATGCCCAGCTCGGCCGCCACCGCGCGGGCCGCGCCCGGGCCGTCGCCGGTCAGCAGGACGGTCTCCAGGCCCATCCCGCGCAGCCGGTGGAGTGCCCGCCAACTGCCCGAGCGCACCGTGTCGCCGACCGCCAGCACCGCCGCGCCCCGCCCGTCCAGCTCCACCAGCACCGCCGTGCGGCCCGCCTCCCCGGCGGCCGCCACGGCCTCGGCCAGTTCCGGAGGCAGGGCACCGTCGTCCGGCCGCACCGCCCGCACCGACCGGCCCTCGACCGTGCCGGACACCCCGAGGCCGGCGGTGGCCGCGAAGCCGTCCACCGCCGGCAGCGCCCCACAGCGCTCCCGGGCGGCGGCCGCGACGGTCCGTCCGATCGGGTGTTCCGAGCGGTGCTCGACCGCGCCGGCCAGCCGCAGCACCTCCTCCTGCGTGAACTCCGCGGTGAAGCCCTCGGCCAGCGTCACCGCCGCCAGCTCCATCCGACCGGTGGTGAGCGTGCCGGTCTTGTCCATCACCACGGTGTCCACCCGGCGCAGGCTCTCCAGCACCTCCGGGCCGCGCACCAGCACACCCAGTTCGGCGCCGCGTCCGGTGGCCGCCAGCAGTGCGGTCGGGGTCGCCAGGCCCAGCGCGCACGGGCAGGCCACCACCAGCACCGCGACCGCCGCCGTGACCGCCGCCTGCGGGGCCGCGCCCGCGCCCAGCCAGAAGCCGAGCACGCACACCGCGACGGTGAGCACGCAGGGCACGAACACCCCGGCCACCGCGTCCGCCAGCCGCTGGGCACGGGCCTTGCCAGCCTGGGCGTCCGCCACCAGCGCGGTGATCCGGGCCAGTTGGGTGTCCTCGCCGACGGCCGTCGCCCGCACCACCAGCGCGCCGCCGACGTTCACCGTCGCCCCCGCCACCCGGTCACCCGGGCCGACCTCGACCGGCACGCTCTCCCCGGTCAGCAGGCTCAGGTCCAGCGCTGAACCGCCCTCGACCACCACCCCGTCGGTGGCCACCCGCTCGCCCGGGCGCACCACGAACTCCTGCCCCGGCAGCAGGAGTTCTATGGGCATCAGACGCTCCTCGCCGTCCTCCGCCCGCAGACACACCTGCTTGGCGCCCAGCTCGGCGAGCGCCCGCAGCGCGGAGCCGCTGCGCCGCCGCACCCGCCCCTCCAACAGCCGGCCGGCCAGCACGAACAGCGGCACGCCGACCGCCGCCTCCAGGTACACGTGCGCCGTGCCGCCGCCGTCGGCGGTCAGCGAGAACGGCATCCGCATGCCCAACTGCCCGGCCCCGCCGAGGAACAGCGCGTACCCGGACCAGCCGAAGGAGGCCACCACGCCCAGGCTGACCAGGGTGTCCATGGTCGCCGCCGCGTGCCGCAGCCCCTGCCAGGCCCGGCGGTGGAAGCCCGCCGAACCCCAGGTCACCACCGGGACGGCCAGCGCGAAGCAGACCCACTGCCAGGCGGTGAACTGCAGCGCCGGCACCATCGACAGCACCAGCACCGGGACGGCCAGCAGGGCGCTCACCAGCAGCCGCCACCGCTCGTCCGGCTCCTCCTCCGCCAGCCCGCCGGGCGCCAACTCGGCGGTGTAGCCAGCCCGTTCGACAGCCGCCACCAGCTTCTCTACGGACACCCCGGCCGGATGCAGCACCCGGGCCCGCCCGGTGGCCAGGTTCACCCCGGCCGTCACCCCGTCTATCCGGCCCAGCCGCTTCTCCACCCGGCCCACGCAGGCCGCACAGGTCATCCCGCCGACCGCCAGATCGGTGGACACCAGCGCCCCGGCGTCGTCGCCCGCGAGCGGGCTCACCGCATCCCGCCCATGTCGTGCCCACCCATCCCCGGCGACGCCCCGCCACCCCGGCCCGGCGTCAGCCCCGGCGCCACCGGCCCTGCCTGCCGCCCCACCGCATACGCCACCACGAACACCACCACCAGCAGCAGGGCGAACCCCACCAGCACACTCAACGGCCGGACACCCGGCGACTTCGTACTCACCCCACAGCAGTCGGACGACCGGAGCGGTCGGTTCCCGCACGCGCTGAAATCGCCGGATTCGGTTCGCAGACACGGCGCGGTGGTGGTGGGTGCCGTACGCGACGCGGGCTGGTGGCGCCGACGGCGGGCTCCGGTGTGGTGTGGGTCGGGTCGGTTGACGGGCCGTGCCGTGCTGCGCCGGGCGGTGGCGGTCTCGGACGGGCGTTGGCGCGGAGGTTGCACGCCGTCCAGGTCTGCTGGCCCGAGGGCCGGTCAGGGCCGAACGCTCCGCGGGCCGGTGACGGCGGCACCCAACGAGCCGACGCGGGTGCGGAGTTCGCGGTCGTCGGTGACGACCAGGCAGCGCCGGTCGGGGTGCTCGGCACGGGCCTCGCGGACCAGCTCGACGATCCGGTCGTCGCCGCTGCCGCCCGCCGCGACCACCCGCACCTCGGGCAGGCCGGTCACGCCCCGTGCGGCACCCTCCACGACGAGGACCACCTCCACCGGGCCGGGCAGATTCGGCAGCCCCCGGGTGGCGAGCGGGACCAGTGAGTCCCTCAGCCGCTCGGCGGCGCCGCGCCGGTCACGCCACCAGCCGTCGGGCACCGACCCGACCACGTTCGCGCCGTCCACCACCAGCAGCGGTGCGGGCTCGACCTCGTTCTCTTCCATGGCCGTCAAGCTTGCCAGGGCGGACTGGTCGCTGAACGTCTCTCCCGATGCGAGGAGCGCTTCGGCCCGGAGCCGCAGTTCGTCGGTCTGCCGAGCGTGCTGGCGGACCCGCACCTACGCTGAGGACCGGTACCCCGGCTCCAGGCGATCAGGCCAGCGTGATCCGGATCCCGACGGTCCCGCGCTCGCCGCGCCGCAGCCGGCTGCCGAGCAGGGTGAGCACCCCGAGCAGGCCGTACTTCTGTCGCAGCAGGGTCCGGTACGCGGCGGTCCGCTCGGGGCCGAGGATCTCGGCGGTGGCCGGGTACTGCTTGCCGGTCGGCCGCCCCTTGACGTCACAGGGGCCGACCAGGACGTCCGCGCGGTTGCGGATCCGCTTGACCTTCCAGGAGTCCGCGACGGTCCAGACGCCGAGCGCCTCCCCGTCGCGCACCACCCACACCGGGGTCGGCACGGCGGAGCCGTCCTTCTTGTACGTGGTGACGAGCAGGTAGCTGCCGGAGGAGAGGCTGACGATCCGGGCGAGCCGGTCCGAGGCGGAGGGGTCGGGCGTGGTCATGGCCGGAAGTCTAGATGCAGTCCCCGCAGCTCAGCGCGTCCGGCGGTGGCGGTCGCCGTGGATCAGGGCGCGGGCGCGGCGGACCAGGCTGCGGGGGTTGGGGCCGCTGACACCGGAGGAGCTGACCTCGGAGGAGCCGACGTCGGGGGCGCCGGGGGCCGGGGCGGACGTGGCGGCGGTGCGGCGACGGGCGGCGGCGCGGGCGGTGCCCCAGACGGCGAGGGCGGTGCCGAGGATGCCGGCCGACCAGAGGGCGGGGGCGAGGCCGGAGTCGCTGTTGTGGAAAACCGGCGGGCGGGACCAGGGCGGCAGCTGGGTGGCGTCCGCAGCCTCCGGGGCGGTGTCGGGGGAGGCGGTCTCCGGGCCGCCGAGGTCCTCGACCAGCTGCCCGACCGGCTGGACCTTGCCCGCTGCCGCGAAGCCCCAGTCGAGCAGGCTGGCGGCCTCGTCGTAGACCCTGCCCTGCGCCTCGGGGTGCATCACCGTCACCAGCAGGGTGCGGCCGTCCCGTTCCGCGGCGCCGGTGAAGGTGGCGCCCGCGTTGGTGGTGTAGCCGTTCTTGACGCCGATCAGGCCCGGGTACTTGCCGAGCAGCCGGTCCGTGTTGGCGATGTCGAAGGAGATGCGCTGGCCGGTGGTCTTGTCCAGCCCGCCGGGGAAGCGCGCGGTGCGGGTGGAGCAGTAGGAGCGGAAGTCGGCGTTGCGCAGCCCGGCGCGGGCGAACAGGGTGAGGTCGTAGGCGGAGGAGACCTGGCCGGGCATGTCGTAGCCGTCGGGGGAGACCACCTTGGTGTCGTTCGCCTGCAGCGACTGGGCGCGGGCCTGCATCTCGGCCACGGTCTGCTGGACGCCGCCGTTCATGTGCGCCAGGACGTGCACGGCGTCGTTGCCGGAGCTGAGGAAGACGCCCCGCCAGAGGTCCTCGACCCGGTACGGCAGGTTCTCCTTGACACCGACCAGGCTGCTGCCGACGCCGACGTCGGCGAGTTCGGCGGGGGTGACCTGGTGCTCGATCGAGCGGTCGAACTTGGGCAGCACGGTGTCCGCGAACAGCATCTTGAGGGTGCTGGCCGGGGCCAGCGGCAGATGGGCGTCGCGGGCGGCGAGTACCTCGCCGGTGCTGGCGTCGGCGACCAGCCAGGAGCGGCCGCTCAGCCCGGAGGGCAGGGCGGGCGCCCCGGCCAGCGGCGCGACCTGGACGGCCTGGCGGCCGAGCCGCTCGCCGCCGACGGCTGAGGAGCCGTCCTGCGCGGAGACGGTGGGGGCGCCGCCAGCGAACACCACCGGGGCGCCGATGCCGAGCACCAGGGCGGCGGCCGCCGAGGCGGCGAGCCGGGTGACGGCTGGTGACTTCTGCTGCACATGCGTTGGTTGCACACCGCGAACGTACCGGCGCCGCCGCCGGGCCGCCGTGCCTGCTGCTCCGTCCGGAGCCACCCCGGGAAGAGGACCCGGGAAGGGACCGAGACTTTGGTGGCCCCGGCCCGCGCCGAAAGTCGGCTGAACCGGCGGCCGGGGATTCGTAGGCTCGGGGGTATGAAGACCCTGCTCGGCTACCTCGGTTTCGTGCTGATCCTCGGCGGCGGCTCCGGCCTGCTGGCCGACCGGCTCGGGGGCTTCCGGCTGTTCGGCTTCGTCCGCTTCCTGGTGCCGGACGGCCACGAGACCGTCGGGTACGCCGCCCTGCTGGTCTTCGGCGTGCTGCTGGCGATCCCCGCCGCCCGGCGGGGTTAGGTCCCGTCCCAGGGCCCGCCCGGCCTAAACGGAGACCCCGGCCGCGATGCCGTCGAGCAGCACCGCGAGCCCGGTGCGGAAGTCCTCCCGGCTGCTCTCCTCGGGCGCGGCGCCGGTGGCGCTCTGCAGTGCGGTCAGCAGTGGGAAGCGCTCCTGGAAGTCCGGTGCCAGCTCGGCGAGTTGGGCCGAGCGAGCGCTCCACCAGTCCTCGGCCGCGACGCCGGTGGCGGCCGCCGCCCCGCGTGCGTCGGCGGTCGCGGC
This sequence comes from Kitasatospora sp. NPDC001159, assembly GCF_053598235.1. NCBI lineage: Bacteria > Bacillati > Actinomycetota > Actinomycetes > Kitasatosporales > Streptomycetaceae > Kitasatospora > Kitasatospora sp. NPDC001159. Next base: position 9,905 of record NZ_JBSFJV010000034.1, on the reverse strand, counting down.
GGCCGTGCCGCGGACGAACTGCCAGAGTGCGGCGACCGCCCCGCGCAGCCGCTCCGGGGCCAGCTCGGCCGGCCGTAGGGCGGTCAACAGGCTCTCCATGGAGGCGAGTTCGGCCGGACCGAGCACCGGGCGGGCCTGGGAGATCTGGAGTACCCAGGGGTGGCGCAGGTAGCAGGCGTACAGTTGCTCGGCCCAGGCTTCGGCGGCGGCCCGCCAGCCCTCCAGCAGCGTTAGTTCGCCGGGGAGTTCGGCGAGTGCGCGGTCGTGCATCAGATCGAGCAGCTCGGCCTTTCCGGGTACGTACGTGTAGAGCGCCATCGCGGTGCGACCGAGCCGTTCGCCCACGGCGCGCATCGAGAGTGCGGCCATCCCCTCGGTGTCGGCCACCGCGATTCCGGCGGACACGATCGCGTCCACACTCAGGCCCGGTTTGGGGCCGCTGCGCCCGGCGCGCGGTTCCGCGGGAGCGCCCCAGAGCAGGGCGAGCGAGCGGTGGACGTCGCCCTGCCCGGCGTAGACGGTCATCCGAAATCTCCTTAGGGCGTAAAGCATCCCCGCGACGGTGATTCTTTATGTCGTAAGATTACCAATCGAAGGGGTTCGCGATGGCGCCGTCCGTCACCTTCGTCGCGGTCGTGGCGGTCCGTCGGATCACGCCGCGCACCGCCCGGATTGCCTTGGAGGGCGAGGCCCTGGCCGACACCGCCGGTACGGCGCCCGACCGGCAGCCTGGGCTCCGCTTCCCGCGTCCCGGGCAACGCGAGCCGCTGTTGCCGGCGCGGCAGGGCGACCCGACAGGTCGATGCCAGGCCTACCTGGCGATTCCCGAAGCCGAGCGCCGATCCGGCCGGGGCGTTCCGGGGTGCCGTGCTGCCGACGAGTGAGCCCTTCGTCCGACCGGCTGACCCGCCGCCGAGGCGGGGCGGGGCGGTCCGGACGATCCGCCGGTGCCTGGTCGACGAGCAGGGGGCGCTGAAGCCGGGCATCGACTTCGCCGGGTACTGGCGCCACCGGCTGACCCGGGACGACGCGCCGACCGCCGGGGGCCTGGCGGACGCTCAGGAGTGGCTGGCGGCCTCCTCCTGAAGTCCCCTCCGGGAAGCGCCTTGCGGAAAACGTCCGAGCGGCCGGGGGTGTGGGCGAACTCTCCCCGGCGGCCCCAGCGTCGTCGCCGCGTGTTGTTTCGATCCCGGTCGACGGGGAAGGAAGGGTCGAAGTGTCGACAAGTAGGTAGCGCGCAGTGAACCGGGTGGCGATGTTTCGCCACTGTCGAGAGTTCGCCACTGGCAAATTCTCCGCCGCGGCGGTCACTTTCGACCGTCCCTGACCGGCTCTGATCGGTGAAAAAGGGACGGACTCGGCGCGATTTATACTGTGAATTTTACTTCCCGATGGTCATTTTTACTTTCTGATGGGGATTTTGCCCCTTGTCGTGGTCGTGTCGGATGCGCTGGAATGCGTCCGCTGTCGGGACGCGCGGTCCGGAGCAACCACGCGTCCAATCGGGATTCGCGTACGCTGGGCCGTGCAACCTGACGTCTCATCAGACGAAAGGATGTCCATTGATCGGCTGGCGGAAGACCCAGCTTGCAGCCGCCGTCACGGTCACCACCGCGTCCATGGTCCTGACTCTCGGGACCATCGCCAACGCAGCCCCGCTCCAGGACCCGCAGAACGCCCAGGCGGCGTCCGCGGACGGCGCGCCGGCACCGGTGATCGTGATCCTGAAGGACCAGATAGCGGACGCCCCGGCCGACCACGGCCACCTGGGCGACCGCCAGCAGAAGACCGCCAACTCCCAGGCGCCGCTGCTGGACAAGGTCAAGGCCAACGGCGGCACCAACATCAAGAGCTTCGTGGTCGGCAACGCCTTCTCGGCCACGGTCAGCCCGGCGCTGCGCGCCAAGCTGCAGGCCGACCCGGCGGTCGCCTCCGTGGTGGCGGACACTCAGGTCCAGGTGGCTCCGATCGCCGCCGCCAAGGCCAAGAAGGACACGGACACGACCGCGGCCGGTTCGGCCAAGGGCAACGCCGCTCCGGAGGCCGTTTCGGGCAGCAACGGCCAGCCCGAGGAGAACGCGACCAACACGGTCTGCCCCTCCGACCCCTCCAAGCCGCTGCTGGAGCCGGAGGGCCTGTACTCGGTCCACGGTGTGACCGGCAACGGCAAGCCCGGCGCGGCCGACCTGGCCACCGGCAAGGGCGTCAAGGTCGCCTACATCGCCGACAGCCTCGACCCGAACAACCCGGACTTCATCCGGGCCGACGGTTCGCACGCCGTGGTCGACTACCAGGACTTCGCGGGTGACGGCTGGGGCGCGCCGAGCGGTGCCGCCGAGGCCTTCGGCGACGCCTCGGCGGTCATCGCCCAGGGCCGTCAGACCTACGACGTCTCGAAGTTCGTCAACTCCTCGCACCCGCTTCCGGCCGGCTGCAACATCCGCATCAAGGGCCTCGCCCCGGACGCGGACCTGGTCGCCCTGAAGGCCGGCGGCGAGATGATGTCGAACTCGTCGATCCTGCAGTCCATCGACTACGCGGTGCGGGTCGCCCACGTCGACGTGCTGAACGAGTCCTTCGGTGGCAACGTCACCCCGGACAGCGGCGCGCACGACACCATCTCGCTCTTCAACGACCAGGCCGTCAAGGCCGGTGTCACGGTCTCCGTCTCCTCCGGTGACGCGGGCCTGAGCGGGACGATCGGCACCCCGGCCACCGACCCGAACGTGATCGCGGTCGGCGCGTCGACGGACAACCAGAACTACCAGCAGACCGGTTACGCGGCCTCCCAGTTCTCCAACAAGACCTGGAGCAACAGCCGCATCTCCGCGCTGTCCTCGGGTGGCTTCACCCAGGCCGGCCGGACCGTCGACCTGGTCGCGCCGGGCGAGTCGGACTGGGCGCTCTGCACCCCCGACACCACCAAGTTCACCGAGTGCACCGACTTCAACGGCAAGCCCTCGGCGATCCAGCCCTTCGGTGGCACCAGCCAGGCCGCCCCGTTCGTCACCGGCGCCGCGGCCCTGGTCATCCAGGCCTACCGCGACACCCACGGCGGCGACTCGCCGTCCCCGGCCCTGGTGAAGAAGTTCATCACCGGTACCGCCACCGACCTCGGCGTCCCCGCCGAGGAGCAGGGCGCCGGTCTGCTGAACGTCCGGGCCGCCGTCGAGGCCGCCCGCGGCTACGACGACGGCGACGGCACCGACGGTGCCCAGACCGTCGTGGTCAACACCGGCCAGCTGAACATCTCCGGCACCCCGGGCTCGACCCACACCGCTGATGTCTCCGTCACCAACACCGGTGACGAGACCCAGACGGTGAGCGCCGCGACCCGCAGCTTCGCGCCGCTGTCGAACAACCAGCAGACCGTCAAGCTGGACACGGCCTCCACCGACACCTTCAAGTACGCCACCAACGGCGCCACCTGGGTGCAGAAGCAGGTCAAGTTCACCGTTCCGGCCGGTGCCGACCGCCTCGCGGCGTCGATCGCCTGGCACGGCGGCCCGAACCCGGTCACCAACGGTCCCGTGGTCCGCATGACGCTGCTCGACCCGTCGGGCCGCTTCGAGACCAACACCCGTCCGCAGGGCGGCGCCACCCCGGCCAACTACGGCCTGGTCGACGTCCCGCACCCGGTCGCCGGTGAGTGGACCGCGATCATGTACACCCCGGCGGGCAAGGCCGGTTACAGCGGCGACGTCCAGTTCGGCACCTCGACCCAGCGCGCGGTCCCGGCCGGCGCGGTGAGCCCGAACAGCACCGACGTGAAGCCGGGTGAGACCAAGACCCTCAAGGTCCAGCTCACCGTCCCGGCGACCAGCGGCGACTCGAGCGAGGCGGTCACCGTCTCCAGCTCGAACGGCAACACCACCAGCGTTCCGGTGATCCTGCGCAGCCTGGTCCCGGTCACCAACGGCACCGGCACCTTCACCGGCACCATCACCGGCGGCAACGGCCGCGGCTCCTCGCCGACTCAGAGCTTCACCTACGGCTTCGACGTCCCGAAGGGCCAGAAGGACCTGCGGGTCGGCGTGACCGTCGCCAAGGACGCCAACCTGCTCATGCAGGGCGCGCTGATCAGCCCGAACGGCACCCCGATCGACATCGAGGGCAACGCGCTGTTCGACGCCCAGGGCAACCTGACCGGCAGCTCCAACGGTGTCTCGGCCACCACGGTCAACCCGGCCGAGGGCCACTGGCGGTTCGTCCTGAACGTGCTCGGCCCGGTCAGCGGCCAGGAGCTCTCGCAGGACTTCACCGGCACCATCGCGTTCAACCAGAACCAGGCCACCGCGGCCGGGCTGCCGAACGACGCGAAGACCAAGCTGGAGGCCGGCAAGCCGGTCACCGTCCAGGTGAACTACACCAACAACACCGCCGCCACCCAGCGGATCGCGGCAGACGGCCGTCTGGACAAGCGGGTCGACCTTCCGCTGGTGCCGCAGGGCGCCTCGGCCTCGGTCGCCCTGCCGCTGAGCCTCACCTCCTCGGTGCCGGGCTTCCTGGTGCCGCCGGCGACCGACCAGCTCAAGGCCGTGGCGGCGTCCTCGACGCCGGCGCAGATCGAGCTGAACGCCACCACCGGCTCGCCGGACCTGTTCGGTGACCTGAAGAAGGCCCAGGACGGTTCGACCATCTCGGTCGCCACCGACAAGGGCAGCGCCGAGCAGCCGGTCGTCCCCGGCTCCTGGGGCACCTTCGTCCAGCAGATCGGCCCGTTCGGCAACGGCACCGCGCCGGCCGGTACCTCCACCATCACCGCCACCGCGCACACCCTGGCGTTCGACCCGGCGCTGGCCTCCAGCACCGGTGACCCGTACGCCTCCGGTGTCAACGCCTCCGCTCCGGCCGCCAACCCGGTGACCGTCGCTCCGGGCGCCACCGGCTCGCTGCAGGTGACCGTGACCCCGACCGGCCCGAAGGGCAGCACGGTCAAGGGTGTTCTCTACCTGGTGTCCGGCCCGAGCTTCGTGCCGACCGCCAACAACAGCCTGGGTACCACCGGTTCGGTGCTCGCGGCGATCCCGTACAGCTACACGGTGAGCTGACGCACAATCAGTTCAGCGCGCTAGGCCGAGGCCGAGGCCGTCCCGGAACACCGGGGCGGCCTCGGCTGCTTTCCGAGTGGACATGGCGGAAGGGGAACCCACCGGGGTTGGGGGTGCCTTGGGCTGGGCAGGGGTCGCACGGGGCCACCCAAGGACCCATCGGACCGAACCGGGAGCGGAGTTGAACGACGCGATCAAGCACAGCCACGTCGAGGTGAACGGCGTCCGGCTGCACCTCGCGGAGCAGGGCGAGGGGCCGCTGGTCCTGCTGCTGCACGGCTTCCCGGAGAGCTGGTACTCCTGGCGGCACCAGTTCGCGCCGCTCGCCGAGGCCGGGTACCGGGTGGTCGCCCCCGACCAGCGCGGGTACGCCCGCAGCTCACAGCCCGAGGACGTGGACGCCTACACCCTGCTGCACCTGGTCGGGGACGTGACCGCGCTGATCGGCGCGCTGGGAGCGGAGCAGGCCGTGGTGGTGGGGCACGACTGGGGCGCGCCGGTCGCCTGGGCCACCGCCGCGCTCCGGCCGGACCTGGTGCGGGGGGTGGCCGGGCTGAGCGTTCCGCCGCTGCCGGTGGGCGGGCCGCCGCCGCTGCAGTCCGCCCGGGCCAACTTCGGCGAGGGCTTCTACCAGGTCTACTTCCAGGAGCCCGGACGGGCCGACGACGAGCTGGCCGCCGACATCAAGTCCAGCCTGCGGCGCATCCTGTGCGGCAAACAGCCGGACGGCGTGCCGCGGCCGTGGATCGTGCCCGAGGGCAAGGCCCTGCTGGACACCGTCCCCGAGCCGGAGACGCTGCCGGACTGGCTCACCGACGCGGACCTGGACGCCTTCACGGCCGACTACGCCACGCACGGCGAGCGCGCCTTCACCGGCGGGCTCAACTGGTACCGCAACCTGGACCGCAACGCCGAACTGCTGGCCGCCTTCACCGGGGTGACGGTCGAGGTCCCGGCGCTGTACGTGGCCGGCGAACAGGACCTGGTGAACGCGATGGTCCCGCCGGAGGTGCTGGCCCACCTGCTGGGCCGGCTGCCCAAGCTGCACCGGCACGTCCGGCTGCCGGAGACCGGGCACTGGACGCAGCAGGAGCGGCCGGCCGAGGTGACGGAGGCGCTGCTGGACTTCCTGAAGCACCTCGAAGGCTGGGGCCTGTCCTAGATCGCTCTTCAGACCGGCAGCAGGCGGCAGATCAGCTCGCCGAGTCGGCGGGCGTTGCGGCAGGAATGCATCTCCACGACGTCCGCGTACGCGAGTGCGGCGGAGTCGCCGGTCGGCCAGAGTGCGGGTTGTTCGGGGTTGAGCCAGAACACCCGCGGGGCCCGGCCGACGATCCGGCGCAGCGCGTCCAGGCTGGGGTCGCGGTGGTTGTTGCGGGCGTCGCCGAGGACGAGCACACAGGTGCGCGGGCCGGCCGCGTCCAGGTGGCGGTCGGCGAACTCGCCGAGCGCGGAGCCGTAGTCGCTGTTGCCGTGGTAGCCCATCACCTTCGCCTCGGCGAGGACCCGGGCGGCCGGCCGGGCCGGGTCGGCGCTGTTCTCCCGGATCAGGTTCGGCGGGGCGTTGGTCCTGCTGAGCCTGACCGCAGGCCTGGTGGTGTACTTCTGCATCAAGCCGTAGCCGCCCGGCGCGGCGTACGGCGGGCTGCTGCCCGTCGTACGCCGCTCGCCTCATGTCCGCTCCCTGGAGCGTCAGTTGACGTACAGGACCGGGCTGCCGGAGACCGAGCTGTCGGTGACCGGGCCGTAGGTGGCGCTGAAGTAGCCGGTGGAGAAGCACAGGCCCGGGCCGGAGACCAGGTTGGCCGGCTGGCTGGAGAAGCCGATGGTGTTGCCGCTGTTCGAGGTGGCGCCGGAGATGCCGCTGGGGCTCTGGTAGTCGCATTCGATGGTGCCGAGGAGGGTGTTCAGCACCACCGTGATCCCCACCGGGCCGGCGGTGCCGCCGTTGAGCGAGACGTTGTTGCCGGAGCCGGAGGTGACGGTGTTGGTGTACGGCAGGCTGGTGGCGGTGACGCTCTGCACGCCCATGACGCCCATGACGGTGGAGGTGCAGGAGTCGAAGGACTGGCTGTTGAGCTGCTCGGTCGCGCTGCCGGGGGCGGCCGGGTTGGACGTCACGGTCGCGGAGAAGGAGGAGCTCGCACAGCTGACGCCGTTGGTGCTGTCGGGGCCGTCGGTGAAGGTCGCGGCGGTGCCGGAGACCAGACTGGCGGTGAGGGTGTCGCCGACGGAGACGGCCGGCCCGGAGGCGCTGCCGGTGGTCAGCACGGCGCCGGCGTCGGCCTGGGCCGGTGCCACGGCGGCGCCGGTGAGGGCGATGGCGGCGAGGGATGCGGCTGCGAGAGTGCGACGGATGCGCATGAGGGTGCCTCTCTCCGTCCGGGGACGGGTGGGGGAATCCCGGCGTGCGGGTGTGGTGGTGTGCACGACGGGGGAGGTGTTGGAGTACCGAGGGCTCCGGCGGACCGCGGTACGGGCGGGCCCGGCGCCACGGGCCCACTCGTGCGGTGCGGCGGTGTGCAGGTGCGACTTCGCGGAGGTACGGCGGTGCTGTACGCGGCGGTTCGGATCACAGCGGCACGGAGCCGGATCGGTGCGGACGTGCGCTGCTGTGGGTGTGCACGTCGGCGGCTGCCACCGCCGCGGCCCAAGTGCCCGCCGTGGTCCTGAAGCCCGGGCGGCTGGCCCGGGGGCGTCGAAGCCCTGGAGGTCGACCGGTGGTGGCCTGCTTACCCACCGGTTGGAAACCTGCCAGTGTTGTAAACCCGCTCTTCCGTCAATGTCAATACAGGACACAGGAGTTGGGATGGATCGGAAGTACTTCCGGAGTGCCGATATGATCCTGCTGCCGGGTGCCCGGACCGGCCGGGATCCGGCCAGATCGATCAAGCCCGGCCCGCGCCGACTGCCCGCCGGCGTGGTCGCCGCGACCCAGCGCGAGCGGCTGCTGGACGGGCTGGTCCGGACGGTGGCCGAACGCGGCTACCAGCACGCGACGGTGAGCGAGATCTGCCGCGCGGCGGGCGTGACCAGACCGGTGTTCTACGAGCTGTTCAGCGGCAAGGAGGACGCCTTCCTGGCCGCCCACCGGCACGGCACCGGGGTGGTGATCCGGCGGATGGCGGCGGCCTTCGCGGCCGAATCCGACTGGTGCGCCGGGATCCGTCAGGCGCTCGGCGCGATGCTCCAACTCCTCGCCGGGACACCGTCCTTCGCGACCATGGCGGTGATCGAGATCGAGGCGGTCGGCCCGGCTGGACGGCGTGAGCGGGACCAACTCCTTACCCGCTTCCGGGCGTTCTTCGCCGACGTGCCCCAACTACCGGGCGGGGTCGGGGTGGAGGAGATGGTGGATGCCGTGGTGGGCGGCGTCTACAGCGCGGTCTACCGGCGGATCGCCTCTGGCCGCACCGCTCAACTGCCTAATCTGATACCGGTGTTGAGCATGTTCTGCCTCTCGCCGTTCCTCGGCCCGGCAGAGGCGGTCGAGCGGCTCGGAGCCGGGATCGGTGAAGATCCTTCGTGCACCTCTATTGACCCGGCCAATACCGGGCAGTAGCTTCCAGTTACTTCGCGCTCCGACCGGACCCGCCCCGCTGCCGAGGGGCGGACGGCCGGTCGGGCCGCCCAACGCTGTCCGCGCCAGGGCAACGTGCCAGTGCCTGCACACCCATCCACGCACAGGGAGCACACATGGCCATGTCCGAGGACGCCGCCGCCGCGGCGGAAACCCCGCAGACGCCGACCGGGACCAGAAGAGGCCGGGTGCGGCTGAAGCGCTCCGTCCTGATGGCCGTACCGGCTGTCGCGATCGGGGGCGTCCTGATGACCCTCACCGCCCAGGGCGTGCTCGCCGCGCAGTTCTCCATCTCCGGCATGCCGTTCACGATCACCGCGGACAAGCTCGACGGAGACGGTTTCGCACAGTTCGGCTCGCTGGACAAGATGATCCCCAACAGTCCCAACAAGGGGAACACCGGCGGCCAGGTCCTGGTCGCGGTGTCGGCGATCAAGTCCGCCGAGATCACCAACCTGTGCCAGAGCGTCGACCTCGGCGGCGTCAACCTGCTGATCCACGCGGGCGACGGCGGCACCCCCGTCACCGCCAGCGACCTCACCACCGACTCCGATCTGCTGTCCGGCGACGCGGAGTTCAAGAACATCGAGATCGGTGGCGACGCCAGCACCTTCAACAAGGCCGGTGACGTCGGCAAGGGCGGCCGGGGCGTCTTCGGCCAGCAGGCCGACCACGTCCTGCTGACCCACCTCAAGCAGCACAACTACGCGAGCACCGCCGTCGGTTTCAAACTGCCCAACCTGCGGCTGAGCTTCAGCACCAAGGGCTGCTGAGCATGACGGAGTCCGTACCGGAGCAGGCCGGAACCGGCGAGGGTGCCGTGGCGCGGACCGAGGGGGTGGCAGCCGAGGGGACGGCCGCCGCGCCCGCCGCGACCACGCCCCCCGTCGCCGTTCCACCGGGCCCGGCCAAGCGCGACTGGCGGGGCAAGAGACCGTTCTGGGGCGGGCTGCTGGTGACGCTCGGCGGCGCCGAGATCCTGTTCACGCTGTGGGCCCCGCTGCCCGTCCTCCTGCACATCGGGATGGCGGGACTGGCCGGGTACCTGGTGCCGGTAGTGATGGTGCTGTGCGGCCTGCTGATCCTGTTCAACCCGGCGCAGCGGCTGTTCTACTCCGTCCTCGCGGTGCTCGCCTCGCTGGCCAGCTGGGTGACCTCCAACCTGGGCGGCTTCCTGATGGGGATGCTGCTCGGTGTGGTGGGCGCCTGTCTGACCTTCGGCTGGATGCCCGACCAGCCGCTGCGCCGTGGGCGGCAGCGGCGGGAGGACCGGC